>CAZHIK010000071.1:0-16516 GCA_964532635.1 uncultured Enterobacterales bacterium | reverse complement strand
CCTACATTAGTGGGATCGGGGGTACCAGGCGGATCGTGGGGTCTTTCAGGGGTGGTGTAGGGCTGCATGGCCTCGATGACGGCGGCGGCCAGGGTCACTCGCTCCTGCACGGTCTCGATGGCATCCAGCGCCTCGGTGAGGGCCTCGAGGGCCTTGGCGACCGCTTCGGTGCGCTGCTCGGGGGTGAGGTCCTTCTTGGCCTTGCGGGAGCTGTAGTCGAGGGGCCGGCCCTGGCGGGGGTTTTCGACGGCGGCGGGGACTCTGCGCCAATAGACCTCGCGGATCTCGAGGGGGAGGGTGAGGCCCTCGTCGATGGCGGTGTCGCGGACCCAGCGCTCGCTGCACCCGAGCCGCTCCCCGATGCTGGTGTTGAACTCGGTGACCCCACCGTGTTCAGGGCGCATGGCGTTGACGGCGAGCCCCAGCAGGGTGCGGTGCTCGAAGCGCTGGTGGGTGGCGTTGGTGAAGACCTGATTGAGCTCGATGATGAGGTCTTCGGTGGGCACCATGGTGGCGATGCTGCCCCCAGCCAGAGCGTTCAGGCGCCTACCAGTACCCCTCACTACGCGTCATCCGCAGCTCCCAGAGCCTCTCGGTGGTCAACGATCCTTCCGGGGGTGCCGCTACGGTGGTCTGGATGTCTACGAGCATGCGGTGCATGTGGTCCAGGTCGCCGTGGCGGAGAGCGGCCAGGTCGTGCTGCTGCAGCGGATCGTCGATCACGTCGTAGAGATGGCGCAGGGCACCGGCTTCGGGAGCCTTGATGAGGAAGTCGGTGACCTCGGGGTCCAGGGCGGTGCCGTTGTGGAACATGCCGCGCACCGCGTACATCATGCGGCCCTGGCGCAGGGCCAGCATGTCGCCGTGGGCGGCGTAGGCCCAGGCCCTGGGGTTTTCGGGGAAGGGTCGCTCCAGCAGGTCCTGACCCGGTAGGGACGCTGGTGGCATCGCTCCCGCGAGCTTCGCCACGGTGGGGAAGAGGTCCACCAGCTCCACGGGCTGGGTGACGTCGCTGGGCACGGTCTCCCGATCGGGGGGGATCACGAACAGGGGCACGTGGACCGTGCGCTCGAGCAGCAGCTGGTTGGCGCCCCAGGTGGGGTGGTCCTCGGCGCCGCCGCCCGGCTCACCGAGGTTGATGCCGTTCAGGCCGGCGACGATCACCCAGCGCGGTCGGTCGCTGCGGGCCTCCGCCAGCAGCTTCAGCAGCCCCTTGATGCCACCTCCCAGGCCCATCACGGCCTGCTGGTAGGTGGCGTAGAGCTGATCCTGGTCCGCCGGGCCGGTGACCGCCTGGGCCAGCTCGGGCTGGTGGGCCAGCATGGGCTCCACCACCTGGGGGACCCTGCCACTCCAGCCGGTGCGGGCCGCCACATCGGGGCGCTGGTGGACCACGAGGTCCGAGACCACCAGCACGAGCAGGTGGGGCTTGTCGTGTCCGGTCTGCCAGAACTCCACGGCCTGGCGATGGATGCTCTCCCAGTCGGCTCGTCCATCGTCCCAGCTGCGGGTCATGTCCCGGGCGTGCTCGAAGTGGCCTTGGAAGACCTCGCCGGCGGGCAGGTTGGCATGCAGCAAGCCGGTCTCGTAGCCGTACAGCCCCAGCACCTGGGGCAGCGTGTGGCGATCTTCGGGGATCGCCGCGCACCAGGGCCTCTCCGAGGCTTCGCCCCCGGCGGCGTCCAGCGTGGGTAGCCCGCACATGGGGATGGCGCTGGGGTAGCGGCCTGTGAGCACCGAGCCGAGGCTGACGAAGCTGGAGGGGCTCTGGGCGTAGGCGCTGCCGAACATGGTCACGCCCGTGGCGTCCAGGTGGTGGCGCAGCACGGGGGCGGAGTCCTCGCCTGTACCCATCCTTGCCCTCGCGCCGGCAGCGAGCACCAGCACGATGTCGGGCGCTTCGGGGGCGGCGGCCTGGGCCGTGGTGGTGGGTTGGAACTCGGCCTCGAGATCGGGGGGAGCCTCGCTGGAGGGGCATCCCATCAGCAGCATCGTCATGGCCGCCGCCGATGCGGCGACGAAGGCGCGGCGAGCCAGGGCGGCGGCCCCGATGCCCAGGCCGATGATCCCCAGCCATGCCAGCTGCTGCAGGGCGAAGCTGCCGGCCTGATCGCCGGCATCGGGCAGGCCGCTGACAGCGATCCCCCCGAGCAGGCCCAGGTTGGCGAGGGGAGGTAAGGCCAAGGGGAGCAGCAGACCCAGGCCTGCGGTGAGCCACACCCAGCGCCGCTGGGGCAGCAGGCGGGGCCACGCGGCCGCGGCGGTCAACCAGGCCGCCAGGGGCAGGGTGAGGAAACGCAGCACCAGCCAGCCGGTGGTGACCCAGCGCTGGATAGCCCAGAGCAGCGCACGGGGGAAGCCGTGCTCGGGCGCCGGATCGGCCTGGTGGTGGATGGCGTGGGCGATGCCCGCCAGGGAGCGCTCGCTGCGGATCATGCGTGGCAGCTGGAGCAGGGGCACGTCGGTCTGCACGCTGCGCAGCCACTGGCGCTGGACCAGCTCTCCGCCCTCCACCACGGTGATCGTCGTCACGCCGTGATCGACCTTCAGCAGGCGCTGCTCCTCCCAGGGCTCCGGGTGGAGGCTCAGCCACAGCGAAGGCAGCAAGGCGAGGACGAGCAGGCCCCGAGCCAGGTGGCGTCGCCCCTCTCCGCGGAAGGCCCAGGGCAGCAGGGCGAGGGCCGCCAGCCAGGCCATGGGCAGGGTCAGGGGCCAGTCCACCGAGGCGCAGCGGGCGGGGTCCAGCGATGGGAAGCTGGGGGGGACCCGAGGGGTGCCCAGAGCGAGGATGCCCACCAGGCCGGCCAGGACCAGCCCCAGAGCCACCCACGCGCGGGCGCTGTTCATTGTGGGACCGGCTTGGTGAAGGTGCGCAGCTCGGCGTGGATCACGGTGGGCACCTGGCGCTCGGGTTCGAACCCCGCGGCCTCGAGGAGCGCCCACAGCCCTTCGAGCTCGAAGCCGGTCTGGATGTCGGCGCCGGTGCCGTTGGCCCGGGGGCCGATCTCCACCACCGCCAGGCGGCCGCCGGGCTTCAGGCCCGCGGTCAGTGCCTCGGCGAAGGCCATGGTGGCGCCCTGGGAGGGCTCGGTGCCAGCCTGGAGATCCTCGAGGTACAGGTCCTGGAACACCAGGGCGACCCAGACCAGGTCGAGCTCACCGGGAGGCAGCTCCGGGGTGCTGCCCTGGGACAGCACGCCCTTCAGCATGGGCATCTCGCTGCCCTGGGCCACGGCGTTGACGTAGTCGACGAACACCGGATCGAGGTCCACAGCCAGCACCTCGCCCGTGGGCCCCGTGGCCTCGGCGAAGGGGAAGGCGAACCAACCAGCCCCGGCTCCCACGTCGGCCACGCGCATGCCGGGCTCGATGCCCAGCTCCCGTACCAGCAGGTCCATGGTGAGGGGAGTGTGCTCGGTGGACCAGAGATCCAGCCGGTCACGCCCCATCTCCAGCCAGCTCGTGCGCTCGAACACGGGGAAGTCGGCGGGGCAGGTGGCGGGATCGAGCTCCCACGAGCCACACTTGATCGACGAGGAGGGCTCGGCGGGTGCGTCGCCCAGCTGCACCAGCTCGAAGGGAGCGCCGCCCGCCTTGCGGAAGCCTTCACGCCCCTCGCGCCAGGTGCAGCTGGCCACCAGGTTGCAGCGCAGCAAGTCGGCGACCTCGGGCCGGCTGCGGTCGAAGAAGTAGCGGTAGGCCGCGGGCTCCCAGCCGGGCATGGTCCGGGTCACGTGCTGCTCGTAGACGGGCCCGCGGGCGACGCGCTGGGTGTAGGCATGCAGCTGGTGGGCGTAGCGGTACTGGGGGGCCAGCTCGACAGCCAGGTGCTCGGCCCAGCGCATGGCGCGACCGCTGGCCTCGGTGTCGCTGCCCTCGAAGTGGTCGAGCAGGGCCTGGGCGACGGCGTCGGCCAGGTGGTGGGTGGGGAAGTCGGGCCCAGCTGGGGGCAGGTCGGGGGGGTGCTCGCTGGCGCCGTAGCGGGGCGGGAGGGGCTGGACCTCGGCCTCGGTGGGCTCCTGGGGTGGCTCGGGCGTGGAGACGCAACCGACCGCAAGGGAGCAGAACAACAGGGCGGCACGGGTCATTCGCTGCCTCCGGACTGGCCCTCGAGGCGGGCGCGGACGAGGGGGTCGTCTTCTTCGCTGGGGTCCAGTTGCTCGAGCAGCACCGGCATGCGCTGGGCCACCAGCCGAGCCGCAGTCCAGCGCACGACGACGTCGGGGTAGCCCAGGGCTTCCTTGAACAGGCTGGCGCGGTGGGGCGTGGGGTTGCGCGCCGCGGCCTCGAGCAGGCAGATGACGGCGTCGCCCCGGGGGTCGTGTCCCACGGCTCGGCGGGCGATGGGGCCGCGGTAGACGGTCCAGTCGATGGCCTCTTCGCCGGGAAGGCTGTCGTTCCAGCTCTTGGACAGCTCGTTCACTTCATCGAGCTTGGGCTGGGGCGCAGGGTCAACCTCCCGGCGGCGCATGGCCTGGTCGAACTGGTCCACCCAGGCATCGATGCTCTGGGCGCGGTGACCCTCGGAGAGCCACAGCGACCAGGCCACCGATGCGGCGATGTGGGGCATGGCGGCTGGGTGCACGTGGTCGATGGGGTTGCCCACCGGGTGCTCCACCTCTGCGTAGGCCGCGTCCATCGCATAGGCCCAGGTGAGCGCGGTCCAGCGCGAGGCCAGAGCGGGGCTGTGCTTGTACAGGGCGTGCTGGATCTGCTGCACGGCGTGGTCGATGGTGTGCCACCGCTCGGGATCGTCCCAGGTGGCCGCGGGTGCGTTGCGTCCCAGCCGGCCGGCCATGTGGCCCAGGCAGCGATCCTGGTAGAAGCCGCTGAACAGACACATCTCTGCAGCAAGCTCGGGGATCCCGCCCTTGCGGGGGTCGTAGGTCTCCTCGCTGATCTGGAAGAAGCACTCGTAGCGCCACTTCTCCTGCTCGGCTCCCAGGCAGATGCGCCAGGCGTCCTGGTGCTTGTGCTTGCGCGCCCATTCCACCGCCTGCTGGCCGATGCAGGTGTTGTCTGTCCACTCGTCGGTGCACTCCACCGCGAGGGGATCGAGCTGGTTCCACGGATGCTGCAGCTCCCCCAGCTCCACCGAGAGCACCGGGTAGGCCTGGCCCGCTCCCCGCCGGCCCTGGTCCGGCGCCCAGGCGTGCGCCTGGCTCGGGGGAGGGAGCTCCAGGCACAGCGGGGCGGTGTGCTCGGGGCGCTCCACCATCATGACCTGGATGAGGGTCTCACGGTCGATGCCGGGGGGCAGGGCACGCAGGGCCTGGACCGCGGCGTCGGGATCCTTGTGGATGGCCTGGTCCAGCCAGCGGCGCTGGCAGTCGGCGTCGGGGCAGTCGGTCAGCTGGTCCGGCACCCGGTCGCAGCCGGCGATCAGCAGCAGCGCGAGCAGCGCGCGGGGGCTCATCACTCCTTCTCCTGGTAGACGCCGTTGCGGTGGAAGTCGGGCATGTGCCCCTCGCGCTTGAGCTTGTTGCGCAGCATGGGGGGCAGGCCCTCGAGGGTCTCCTCCCAGGTGGGCTCGTCACTGGGCCAGGCGGGCGGGAAGCTGCGGTCCAGCGGACGCCAGCCCAGGGAGTTGATGCTGCCCACTTCGGCCACGTGGGTGCCGTCGGTGCTCAGGTTCTCCTCGAGGGGAGTCCATGGGATGACCTCGATACTCGTCTTTCCGGTGTAGTTGTCTAGGTCCCATACCAGCACCAGGTTGCGGTGGTTCAGCGCGGGCTTGCCGAACAGCGTGTTCAGGATGGACTCGTAGCGGCCCACCAGGGTGATGAGCTTGCCGGGCAGGTACTCGGCGTTGACCACGATCTGCCGTACACCCAGGTCCACCAGGGCCTGGATGTCGTCGGGGGCGACGTCGAAGCTGGTGCCGCCTTCGCCCAGCTCGTAGGCCTGCAGGCCCCCCAGCAGGGAGTTCTCGGCCACCCAGGTGTCCCAGGCGTCAGGCCGCACTCGATCGACCCACATGGCGTGGCCGTTGACCAGGCGCTTGCCGTGGACCCACTGGTAGCTGAGGCTCTGCTGGTTCTGGGCCAAGGCCGGGGCCAGGGGCAGCTCCAGCAGGGCTGTGCCCTCGAACTCGGCGATGGCGGTGTAGGCCTCGGGGACCTCCCAGTAGGAAGACTGTACGGTGACGCCAGTGCCTCGGGCGTACAGCTCCAAGGGCAGCAGCACGGCCAGGGCCGGGAGCAGCAGCCAGGCCAAGGGGCGCTTCTTGCGCTCGAGCCGGCTCCACAGCGCATCGAAGCCCAGGGCCGCGAAGGGCACCAACAGCACCAGCACCATCACGGCGTGGCGGTAGGGCCACCAGAAGCGCCGCAGCATACCCACGGCGCCGTAGGCCACCCAGTACAGCCCGGGTACTGGGCTGGCGCCGCCCCCCAGGCCGGTGAGCCAGGGGCCGAGGGAGAGCAGGTAGAACAAGGCGGCCAGGGCCGCGATGGCGATCCAGCGTCGGCGTGTGGCCCCGGGGGGGGGGCGCACCCTCAGCCAGGCCCAGACCACCGGGCCCGCCAGCACCATGGGCAGCACCAGGGCGGGGGCGGTGCCGGTGCCGTTGAGCAGGGGCCAGCCGGGCCACAGGCTCGAGCTGACAGCCAGTGGGTGAGGGAAGCCGTACTCCTCGGTGGTGCCGGGGATGTCGCTCCAGTGACCCAGGAACAGCGCCAGGAAGGGGACCGTGCAGGCCAGGGCCACGGGCACGAAGACCGCCAGCTTCGCCCAGCTCTCCTTGGCCCACCAGCGAGGCTGGGCCAGGAACAGCACGCTCCCCACCAGTGCGGCCCACAGCCCGTAGTACCAGTAGGTGAAGGCGGTGGCGCCGTAGAGCAGCCCGGCCCACATGCCGCGCTTGGCGGTGGGTGCGTCCAGCAGGCGCAGCCAAGCGGCCAGGAAGAACAGCAGCCAGTACAGGGGGGCTTGAGCCAGGCGCATGCCCGACATCTCGTAGGCCACATACGGTGCCATGGCGGTGAACAGGCCTGCGGCGACCGCGCCCGCCCGCCGCGCGCCCATGGCGCGGGCCAGCACGGTGCCCCCCAGGCCGTTGAGCACGATGGTGAGCAGGCACCAGATGGTGACCGAAAAAGGCCAGGGCAGCATCAGGGTCAGCGCGGTGGCCGGGATGGCATCGGAGCCGTTGCCGGCCAGCCAGGGGGCGTCGCCGATGGGCAGGTAGTAGTCTCCGTTGTGGACGATGCCCTGGGCCGACAACAGCCGGGCGGAGATCCAGCGGTAGAGCCAGTGGTTGGAGATCATGTCGGGGTGGCGCCAGTCGCCGACCACGCCGTGACCCGGGCTGAGCCAGGCCGGGTAGAGCTGGTACAGACCGCAGATCAGGTACGACGCAGCGGCGGCCAGGAGCCAGCGGGCTCCCGGCCGCTCCGGAGGAGGCTGGGGACTACTCCCAGTCGCTGTTGGGGCCACCGTAGGCCCCCATGTCGTTGGTGCTGCCATCGGCGTCGAAGTATGCCGCCGCCGGGTTGCCCGCATCGATCATGGGCGAGGAGGAACCCAGGCTCCAGTCGTCGTTGGTGACGTCGCCATCGGCGATGACGCTCACGAACCAGGGGTAGGAGCTGATGTTGCCGTCGGTGCCGGTGGGATCGGTGACGCCAGAGTAGCTGCCGTCGTTGCAGCCGTAGATGTTGTTGTAGGTGCCGGTGAAGCTGGCGGAGGAGCCCACGTAGACGCAGAAGCCACTGGAGCTGGACCAGGAAGCGCCGTTCATCAGCGTGGCGACCGTGGAGCCCGACAGGTAGTACTGGGCGCCCGTGGTGCCCTCGTTCTTGCTGACCGTGACGTTGGTGCCGGAGAGGGTGGCGTCTACGGCGTAGACGCCGCCGCCTTCGGAGCTGGCCTCGTTGAAGACCACGATCATGTTGGTGAGGTCCAGGACACCTGCGTCGACCTCGAAGCCGGCGCCGTTGGTGGCGGTGTTGCCGGCGAACCAGGACTCGGCCCAGGCCACAGCGGCCGTGGACTCGATGTAGGCGCCGCCACCTTCTTCGGCGTCGTTCTCGTAGGCATGTGCATCGGCCAGCTCGAGGGTGGTGTTCCGAAGGCAGTAGCCGCCGCCGTAGGAGTAGTAGTAGTAGCTCGAGGTGCCGCTGGTGTAGTCGGTGGCCTGGGTGACGGTGTTTTGGTAGGCCACCACGTCCTCGAGGTAGGGCGTGGCACCGTCGATGTAGACACCACCGCCGCAGTAGGTGGTGTAGTAGTCGGTGCAGGTGTCGCCGCAGCCGCAGCTGTAGCTCGAGGTGGTGGTCTCCTCGTAGCCGGTGCCGCCGGTGAGGGTGAAGCCGACCAGCTGGGCGTCGGTGGTCTCGCCAGTGGCGAAGGTGACCACCGGCCCGCCCAGGGAGCCGTCGATGATGGTGGTGTCGGAGCCCTCGAGCGAGGAGACAGCGACGTCGCGGCCTCCGAAGTCGACGTTCTCGGTGTAGGTGCCCGGGAAGACGACCACGCAGTCCAAGGCGGCGTCCACGCCGTCTTGGATGGTGAGCCAGGGGAAGGTGGTGCTGCCGTCCTCGATCCCGGCGGTGGAGGACTGATCGACCATGTGGGGCTCGGTGGGATCGGAGTCGTTGCAGTCGAGCTCGTTGTCCGCACCCAGGCACTGCAGGGTCATGGTGCCGGGGGCGCCCATGCCGTCGCCGTCGGCGTCGTCGGCCAGCATGGAGCCATCGACGGGGCTGTCGTCGGCGACGCCGCTGCAGTCGTCGTCGATGCCGTTGCAGACCTCGGCTTCACCGGGGTTGACGGTGGCGTCGGTGTCGTCGCAGTCGGTGGCGTCGGTGACGAAGCCGGTCATGGAGGAGCAGCTGTCGACGGTGACGGAGGGATCGCCGTAGGTGTCGCCGTCGTTGTCGGCGTACCAGGTGGTGGCGTCGATGGCGTCGGACTCGTCCACCGAGCCGTCGCAGTCGTTGTCGACGCCGTCGCAGACTTCGTCTTCGCCCGGGTTGGCGTTGGCGTCGAAGTCGTCGCAGTCGCCGCCCACGGAGACGTAGCCGGTGGGCTGGTAGCAGGCGATGTCGGTGACGGAGTCGGTGCCGTAGCCGTCGCTGTCACCGTCGTAGTACCAGGTGGAGACGTCCACGGAGTCGGACTCGTCGGTGCTGCCGTCGCAGTCGTTGTCGATACCGTCGCAGTACTCGGGGGCGCCGGGGTAGGCGGCGGCGGAAGAGTCGTTGCAGTCGGTGTTGTCGCTGACGTAGCCGACCGGCTGGTCGCAGGCGGTGGTGCTGGTGTAGGCGATGCCATAGCCGTCGGCGTCGGCGTCCAGGTACCAGGTGGAGGGATCGACCACGCCGGTGTCGTCGTCGTCCACCAGGCCGTCGCAATCGTTGTCGATGCCGTCGCAGGCTTCGGCGGCGCCGGGGTTGATGCCCGAGTCGGTGTCGTCGCAGTCCGAGCCGTCGCTGACGTAGCCGGTGGGGGCCTCGCAGAGGGTGACCGTGCGGCTGGGGTTGCCGTAGCCGTCGCCATCGCTGTCGTAGTACCAGGTGGGGGCGCCGGTGGCGCCGTACTCATCGACCGAGCCGTCGCAGTCGTTGTCGATCTCGTCGCAGGTCTCGGTCTCGCCGGGGTTGGCGGCGGACTCGAGGTCGTCGCAGTCGGTGTTGTCCGCCACGTACCCGGAGGGCTGGGTGCAGGAGACGACGGTGGCGCCCAAGGGGTCGCCGTAGCCGTCGTTGTCGGTGTCGGCGTACCAGGTGGTCTGGTCGGTCACGCTGGAGTCGTCGTCATCGACGAGGCCGTCGCAGTCGTCGTCGACGCTGTTGCAGATCTCGTCTTCGCCGGGGTTGATCGCGGCGTCGGTGTCGTCGCAGTCGGTGTCGTCGGCCACCATGCCGGTGGGCTGGTCGCAGGCGGTGGTGGAGTTCGTGGCGTCGCCGTAGCCGTCGGAGTCGCGATCGACGTACCAGGTGGCTTCGTCCATCGCGCCGGCTTCGTCGACGTCGCCGTCGCAGTCGTTATCGACGCCGTCGCAGTACTCGTCGGCGTTGGGGTTGATGGAGGCGTCGGTGTCGTCGCAGTCGTCGGGGTAGCCGGCGTAGCCAGTGGGCTGGTAGCAGGCCTCGACCACGTCGCTGTCGGTGCCGAAGCCGTCGCCGTCGTTGTCGAGGTACCAGAGGGTGTCGCCGTCTTCGTCGATCTCGTCGTCGCAGTCGTTGTCGATGCCGTCGCACAGCTCGAGGGCGTCGGGGCTGATGAACTCGTCGCTGTCGTCGCAGTCCTGGTCGTTGTCCACGTAGCCGCTGGGCTGGTCGCACTGGTAGACGATGGAGTCGGGGTCGCCGAAGCCGTCGCCGTCGTTGTCGGCGTACCAGGGGGTGTCGCCGTCTTCGTCGATCTCACCGTCGCAGTCGTTGTCGACTCCGTCGCAGGCTTCGGTGGCGTCGGGGTTGATGGCGGCGTCGGCGTCGTCGCAGTCGTCGGCGTTGTCGACGTAGCCGCTGGGGGGCTCGCAGCCGACGTAGGTGACGGATTCGTCGCCGTAGCCGTCGCCATCGACGTCACCGTACCAGGTCAGATCGCCGTCTTCGTCGGTCTCACCGTCGCAGTCGTTGTCCTTGTCGTCGCAGGCCTCGGCCGCGCCCGGGTAGGTGTTCGGGTCGTTGTCGTCGCAGTCGTCGGCGGTGGTGTAGCCGTCGCCGTCCGCGTCGGTGGGCGCGATCCCCGTCTCGTCGGGCTTGTCGGTGTCTTCGCCGCAGGCGGTCCCCAGGAGCAGGAAGCTCCCCAGGGCGAGCATGGCGAGGCGAGAAGAGAGGAGGCTTGACATGGTCTCTCCGTCAGGTGGTGTCCCCGTGGTCGGTGACCGCGCGCGACCAGGCGGTCCCCAGGCTGGGGCTGAAGTGCGACAGGTGGTTTTTTTCATGCTGTGGGGTCGTCCGCAACTGTCGAAACTGGAGTTCTCGAAGGACACGCTACGGCCTCGCGCGTCCGCGCATGCGACGTTTTGTGTCGGGGCTCACCGGAAAGCCCGCGGTGAAGGGGTTTTCAGCGGGAATTCGGATTCCCACCTGCGCATGGACTCGACCGAAGCCCGTCTCGAGCCCCCCGGCCTTTGGATCGAGGTGGCCGCAGAGTATGATCCAGATCAGTTTCCTGGATCCGGTGGTGCAGGTGTGGGTGGGCCTCCGATCTCGTGCAGCAGGGCCTGTGCCTCGTCATCGTGGGGGAAGTTCTCGATGGACTTGACGAGCAGCAGGCGGGCTCGGTCGAGGTTCCCAGCCTCGATCTCGATGCGGGCCAGGGCGTTGTACTTCTTGTACTCGAGGTCGGGGTTGATGCGGATGGCTTCCTCGAGCATGTCCTGGGCCCCCGAGGCGTCACCCTGGCGCAGCATCACCAGCCCCAGGCCTTCGTAGGGGCAGCTGTAGGTGGGGCCGCCGTCGGTCATGGCCTGCTCGAAGCTCTGGCGGGCGCCGCTCAGGTCGCCGCGGTTGAGGTGGACGATGCCCAGCTCGGCCCGGGCGTAGGGATCCTCGGGCCACTCCTCCAGCAGGCCCTCGAGCAAGGCCTGGGCCTGCTCGAGCTCCCCCAGCGCGATGTGGGCCACGGCCTTGCCCTGGCGGGCGAGGCGGTCGCCGGTGGAGGCGGAGATGACTGCATCGTAGTGGACCATCGCGCCGGCATAGTCGGCATCGTTGGCGGCGATCCAGGCCAGCCCCAGCTGTGCCATGCGCAGGCCCAGGGCGTCGCAGGCGGCGATGGCTTCGAGCTCGCCCTCACCGGCGCCCGGGAGGGTGGGATCGGGCATGGCCAGGGCAGCCTCGAAGTCCGCTCGAGCCCGGTCGGGCTGCTGCTGGCCCAGCGCCAGGTGGCCGTGGGCCACGCGCTCGATGGGCAACCCAGGCTGGGCTTCCGCTGCGGCCTGGATGGCAGCCCGGGCTTGCTCCCAGCGCTGGCGCGAGGCGAGCACCAGGGCTTCGAGGGCCAGGGTCCGGGCGGCGATGGCCAGGTACACGGGTTCGTCGGCCTTGAGTTCGGCCACGTCGGGGGGCAAGGCGGGCATGGAGGCGGCGGCCTGGGCGAGATCGCCCCGGTCCATGGCCTGGACCACGCCCGTCAACGCCTCGCGGAGGGGCTCGGTGTCCACCAGGTTGGCGCGATCCTCGAGGGCCGTGGCCCGATCCACCTCCCCGGTGACCCGGTACAGGGCCCCCAGAGCCTGGTAGGGGCAGCCCCGGTAGTAGGCGTCGCCGGACTCGATCTCGGTCACGATGTCGTGGGCATGGGCCTTCAATGCCTCGAGCCCGGCCTCGTCTCCGCGCTGCTGGTAGACCTCGGCCAGGCGCTGCAGCACGAAGCTCTTGCGCTCCACGAAGGCGTCGAAGCCCGGCTGTCGGACGAGCGCCTCCATCTTGGGCACGGCCTCGTCCAGGCGGTCCTGCACGTAGAGGGACCGGGTCTCGGCGTACAGGGCCAGGGCGTTGTCCGCGTCCCAGGCCAGCACGCCTCGGGCGGCCTCGAGGCAGGGCTCGGGCTCCACGCAGTCCTGGAGCATGTGGGCCATGAGCAGGCCCCAGCTGGCGTCGCGATCCTTCGGAGCCGCTGCCAGGGCAGCCTCGAAGCTGTCGAAGGCCCGCTGGTTCAGCTGGCTGCGCTGGTGGGTGTCCATCTGGATGGGCTCGCGGGCCATGAGCACGCTGTGGACCCCGCGGGCGACCCGCACGTCGGAAGCATCGGGGCGCTCACCCTCTTCGGCGCGGATGAGGGCTTCGGCCTGGGCGTAGCCGTCCATGCGCTGCTGGTGATCCTCGGGGCCGCTGGGCGGTGGCGGTGGATGGGCCGTGATGAGCATCCCCGGCGGCTCGCTGACCGCCCGGTCGATTCCCATCAGCTCGTAGGCGCGCTGGATCTCGGGGTCCGGGCGCTGGCAGCCGAGCAGCAGCGCGATGAGGAGCGGGGCGGGGATGGGCGCGCGGGTCATGGAGCCATCCTACTCCGGCCTGCGCTGCTCCGGGAGTGGAGGCGGGGGGCGCGGGGGGGCCAGCGGTGCGTCCATGCGGCGCAGGAAGAGCAGTGCTTCGACGGGGCGGTCCTCCCAGTCATGGGGATCCAGGGCCCACCTGCGGCGGTCGTGGTGCTGGGTGCTGGTGTAGTCCTGGTGGGTCCAGCCCTCGCGGGGAAGCTCGGCGAGCTCTGGTGCCACCCGCAGCTCGAAGGGCAGGCGGGCCGCCAGCTCGAAGGCAGCCCCGCAGCTGTCGAGCTGAGCGGGATCTTCCTGACCGTCGTGGCCGACCTCCCACCACTGCCGCTCGGGCATGGCGTGCTGGGATCGCTCCTGATCCAGCTGTTGCAGGACCCGGCCGAGGCTGTCCACCGAGGCGTCCGTCGGAGCCAGCACCACCATGGCGCCGTAGGTGTCGCAGGCCTCGGCCAGGGGCGCCAGCTGTCCGATGGCTTCGCCCGGGTGGATGGAGTGCACCACCCGATTGACCCAGCGTTCGTCGCACTGCCCCAGGGGCGGTGGGAACACCTCGGCCCGGTGGAGGTAGGCCTCGAGCAGGTAGGTGATGGGCCAGCCGGTGGACTGCAGCGGGTAGTCGGCCGTGCCCAGCAGCCCCACCCGGGAGGGGCGGGTGCCCATGCCCTCCTCGAGGACGCGCCAGTGCGCGCCGATCTCCTCGGCGATGGAGGCCAGTTGTCGCTCGGGCACCCCGCGCAGGGGGGGATGGGACCATGATGTGTGGAAGGAAAACAGCAGCGGAACGCGCGGATCGGAGCTCTGAATGCTCGCGTAGCCGTCGAGGGCGGCGGGGCTGTAGGCGGGGGTGGGCACCAGCCGCAGCGGGAAGCTGGTGTGGGCGAACTGCAGGCCCAGGAACAGCAGCAGGGCCCCGGTGAGCCCCCTGCGAAGCCAGGTCCGGGCGATGCCCGCCAGCCCGACGACCAGCACCAGGCCCAGCACCGGGGGGATGGGCACCGAGTACCGGGTGTTCTTGGTCATGATCAGGCCGTAGATCACCAGGCTCGAGGCCAGCAGCAGCAGCAGGGCTCGCAGGGCCGAGCCGCTGGGATCGATGCGGCCGTCCACGCCCCGCATGCCGAGCAGGCTGCGACCCTGGAGCGCCAGGGCGGCGCAGGCCCCCAGCAGCACCGGAACCGAGGCGTCCCGCAGCAGCAGGTGGGGGTAGAAGCCCAGGTGCAAGGGCGAGAAGCGCCCGCCGAAGCTGGTGGCCACAAGCTTCCAGTCGTCGGCGTGGTGGCCGAACAGCGCGATCAGTTCCTGCAGGTTGCCCCACCACCACAGCGCCGAGATGGCGGCGCCCAGCAGCGAGGTCCCGGCGAAGCCTGCCAGAGACCGCAAAGCCAAGCTCCTGTCCTCGCGCCCCTCGAGCAGCCCTTCGATCAGCAGCCCGCCCATGGGCAGCGCTGCGAAGAACAGGATCTGCCCCTTGACCAGAAAGCCCAGCCCCAGGGCGATCCCCGCGGCCAGCACCGGCAGCGGGCGCCGGTAGCGCTCACTGGCCAGCAGGCAGGCGATGACGGCCAGGGCGGCGATGCCCATGATCCAGTCAAGGCAGAAGTGGCGGCTTGCGCCCACCACTCCCGGCACCAGCGAGACCACCCCCGCGGCCAGCACCCCCACCCAGGGACCCCGCACCCGGCGGGCGATGGAGAAGACCGAGACCAGCAGCACGACGTGCATCAGGGCGGGGATGACCAGGGGCAGCCTGGGGCCCGCGTCGTGGGCCCCCAGCAGCAGGCCGGTAGCCAGGCCCAGGAAGGGGGAGTTGTGGGTCGGGCGGTTCTGGTAGGCCAGCAGGGCGCCGGCACGCTCGATGACGCTTTCGTGGGTGGTGCGGATGCAGTGCACCCGCTGGTACTCGCCCTGGTCCATCTCCATGTGGACCAGGGTCTCCGAGCCCAGGAAGCTGTTCTCCCGGCCCTGCCACCACAGGTTGATTCCCAACTGCAAGGCGCAGATCAGGGCCAGGGCCAGCCAGGGCGCCCAGGGCTGCTGGATCAGGCGGCCCTTCATGGTGTCGCCCGTTCCAAGCAGGCCAGCAGGGTCTGGGTGTAGGTGGCGTGCCCTTGCGCGGACCAGTGTCCGTCCCAGCGCAGGTAGGGGCGCTCTCCGCCCTGCAGGGCTCGGCGCAGCGATTCGGTGGGATCGCAGCTCGCGATGCCCAGCTCATCCAGGACGGCGGCGAAGGCCCGATTGGGGGCCAGGGGATCGGCGTCGGCAGGGTCCAGGCCCTCGTGGGCGAAGGTGGCCTCGAGGGCCGGCGGGTGGATCTGGATCAGCTCGGGTGCCAGCCCCACCAGCAGGCGGTGACCGCGGGCTACGGTCTCCTGCTGCAGCTCCTCGAGGGCCGCGCGGGTGGCTGGCATGAGCTGGCGGATCATCTCCTGCCCGTGCTTCGTGTAGATGAGGTTCTGGGATACCCCGGGCCTGTCACCCGCGACAGCTTCTCTGCCAGTGGAGCGCAGCTCGAGCCGCTGGGCCGCCAGAGCCCGCAGGACCGAGTGCTGGAAGAAGAGACGAAGCACGGCGTGGTCGCCGTGGTCCATGTCGACGAAGGACAGGGGGGGCGCCCCGGCCTGCGTGCGCTCCGACCAGGCGTGGTTGTCCCACAGGTCGTTGTCCAGGCAGATGGTGAGCAGCACGCTCGACAAGGGCAGCTCGTCGGCCAGGGTCCGGTAGCGCCAGGCGGCCTCGGAGATCGAGTAGTTGTCCACCCCGGCGTTGTAGACCGGCACACCCAGGGCCCGCTCCAGGCCCGCCCGGAAGGTCTGGTGCTCTTGCACCTGGGCCGCCAGGGTGAACGAGTCCCCGATCAGCAGCCAGCCGGGGCCTCCCCCTGCTTGGGGCTCGCCTCGCAGGCCGCGGGCGTCGAAGGCGAGCTCGACTCGGGAGCCCGGCATGATGTAGTGACCCTCGAATCCGGGGGTGGGGATCAGCAGACCTAGGTCGGTGGTCTGGAACATGTTCATTGGCGGCAGCGACTGGCGCAGCCCCTGGGCGTCTCGGACCGCGAACCTGGCCAGGCCCTCGGCCGCCAGCAAGGCCAGGAGCAGGCCCACGGCCAGCAGGCCGAGGCGGGCGAGCCAGCGGCGGGCGGGGCTCATGGTGTGTGCGACTCTACGGCCGAGCCACCGCCGAGGGTGACCAGCAGTTGGCGCACATCCAGGTCGTCGGGCAGCAGGGTGGCAGCGCGCTCGAGCTGCTCGCGAGCGGGGGCGAGGCGGCCCTGGTACAGCTCGCACAGGGCGAGGTTCATGGTGAGGGGGCCCTCCGGGCCGCCCCGCTCGAGGGCTTGTTGGTAGTGGCTCGAGGCGAGCTTGGGGTGCTGCTGGGCGAAGGCCTGGTGACCGGCTGCGGCCATGATGGTCTCATGGTATTCGATGGAAAGGATTTCGAGTACCAGTTCATCAATCCACGGGTACATGGATCTTAGAATCGCCTCTGAGCAGCCCGTACACTCAGCAAAATGCAGCCAGATGACCGGCGGCCGCTGCTTGGGTGCTGCAAATACTTCCGCCACCT
>CAZHIK010000070.1:12543-16627 GCA_964532635.1 uncultured Enterobacterales bacterium | reverse complement strand
GTGATTCGCCCCGCCAGCTACACCGCCGCCGACAACCCCGTGGCGGTGACCCGTCACGCCCAGAGCATCGTCTCCGATGGCGAGGAGCCCGCGCGGGTGCTCGACGCGGTCCTTGGACTCCAGGCCGCCCTCGGCCCCCACGTCCTGGCGGTGGGAGAGCTGACCTGGGTCTACGATCCAAATCTCTCGGAGCTGGTCACCGACGAGCAGACCGGCACCACGCTCCGCGAGCCTCTCCCCGTGGGAGATCTCCACGCTCCCGGCCTCATGCTCACGTTGCGCGGCACGATCTGAAGTGCGGGGGTAGGTTGCTCTCCCCCCAACAGGAGCCCGGATCATGACCGAGCGTGACGTCGAGCGTAGCTGCACCCCGAAACAGTTCATCGCCACCCTGCGCCGCATCGCCGATGCCCTCGAAGAGGGTGAGACCTTCCGCATCCAGGTGGTCAACAAGCGCTTCGAGGTGCCGGCCGACGCCGAGCTGTCCATCGAGCACGAGGTCGAGGACGGCATCGAGGAGCTCGAGCTCCAGCTGCGCTGGAAGGCCGACTAGCCGCGACAGCGCTGTCGTGTTTCGCCGGGTTCCAGCGGGAGCCCCGCTGCACGTGATCCCCACCACCACGGCTTCGTCGGTCTGTGGCATGGTTTCTGCATTCTCCGGCCCCCACCACCACGGCCCCCTGGAGATCCCATGCGCCTGCCTACCCTGCTGCTGCTCACCACCACCGTCATAGCCGGCTGCGAAGAAGCCGAGTGCGAGAGCTCTCTGGTGCTCCACCTCGCCGACGATGCCAGCACCCAGCTGATCGACGATGGCTGCACCAGCTTGATCGTGGACCTGCCGGTGGAGGCCGACGGTGGCACCTGGAGCGATCCCCTGGAGCTCGATGAGGCCGTACTGCGCTTCGACTACCGCGACGACGGCGAGGAGCTGTCCAGCTTCTACTTCACGCCGGTGGGCAGCGGTGAGACCGAGCTGGCCCTCGACCTGAGCCTCGACGGAGAGGTCGTGGACAGCTGGTCCATCACGCTGACCGTGGACTACGACTTCGACTAGCCCGCCAGCAGGACCGGGTCAGGATGAGCGGTCGCACGGCGACCCGCCTGGCACCCGCTCAGATCGGCTCCCCCAGGGAACGACGCGTCCGGGTGGGCTCCCGGGGAGCTGTGCGCGACCCACAGGGCTCGTGCTCGCCGGGGGGCAGGGCCCAGAACCCGGGGCTGTCGCCGCCCGGTGGGCAGGCGATGGCGTCCAGCAGCTGACCCGCGCGCTCCGCGGTGTCGGGCACCAGGCTGTGATCCCGCAGCAGCACGCCGTGCAGGCCGTGCTTGTGCAGCTTGGCCACCCGTCGGCGCAGATCTCGCAGCTCGTCGGGGGTGAACTCGGGTACCTGCTGGCGATCGAACTGCTTGGGGAGGTTGCTCACCCGACCGTCGAGCAGGACCATCAGGTCGTTGTCCAGCTGTGGATCCCAGGCGTCGGGCTCGGCGGGTCCCAGCAGGCTGCGCCGGGCCAGGGCGATGCGGTCCCTGGGCAGCTCCAGCCAGCGCACACCCTGGGCCTCGAGCAGCGCGGCGCGCTCGGGGGGCGCCAGGCTCAGTGTCGAGCGGGCAGGGGGCGAGCGCCACACCGCCTCGCCCAGGCCCAGCAGGAGCAGCATTCCGGCCAGCCAAGGGCGTCGCACCACCGCCGCCGCGGCGATCACCGCGGCCATGGGTACCAGCATCCCCGCCAGCCTCACCCAGCCGCGAACCAGTCCCACGGGACCCGGCAGGGCCTCGAGCAGCGCCGATGGCCCCACCAGGACCGCCCCGAGCAGGGTGGGGTTCGGCCCGGCGCAGACCGTCAACAGGGCGACCAGCAACAGGGCCGGCAGCCGCGCGGGACGCCAGCTCAGCGCGGCCAGCGCAACCCCGAGCACCAGGGCCCACCCGAGCCAGGGGCTGACCTCGTAGCCGGGCAGGCCTGCCAACATGTCCCCGCTTCCCCACAGCAGCTGCTCGAGCCGGACCGAGGGCCCGGACACGCGCCCTTCGAGGTGATCCATGCTGGGTGGTGGATGGCGGATCATGGCCAGGTACAGGGGCAGGCACAGCGCCGCCCCCACCCCGACCAGCGAGGCCAGGCCCAGCCATGGGCGGGTGCGCTCGGGTGCGCCCCACCGCGCCCACACGAACACAGCGGCCTGTCCCAGCAGCAGCAGGGGCAGGGTGGACAGGCCACAGCCCACCAGCAGCGCCATGCTCGCCCCCGCCCCCAGCCAGCGGTACCGGCCCCCTCGCCGGATCGCCGAGAAGAGCAGCCCGCCGTGCAGGGCGAACGCCGGGTAGAGGAAGCACTCCGAGCGACCCACCTCGATCTGTTGCAGGGCCCACAGGGAGCAGGCCGCCAGTCCGGCGGCCAAGCCCGCACCCCAGACCCTGGGGTCCCTGTCGCCCAGCCAGGCGCGGGCCCAGATCCAGGCTCCGACTGCGGAGAGCAACATGCCCACCACCGGCAGCGTGTTCCAGCCCGCTGCGAAGCCTTCCAGGCCGCCACCACGCAGGCCCGAGATGGGTGCGATGAACAGCAGGTTCGCCGGATCCATCAGGGCGTCGGTGGGGTCGGTTCCCCTTGGGCTGGCGCTGAGCACCAGGGGGCCGTGTTGCCACAGCCCGGCCAGCCCGGCAGCCAGCCAGTGTACGTGGGCCGGGGCTTCGCTATCGGCGCTACCCAGCAGGGCGCCGGTGCGCCCGAGCAGTGGGCGCAGCATCAGCCACAGGCCCACCGAGGTTCCTGCGGCAGCCAGCGCGAGCCCGGCGAGCGGAGCGCTGCGCCCAGGAGCGCTATCACCCGAGCACATGGTAGGGCGTCTGCCAGCCGGCCTGCAGCGCCATGCCCAGATCGTCGCAGTCCGGGTAGCGGTCGTCCGGGTCTTTGGAGAGGGCGCGCAGGATGGCTTCCTCCACCAGCTCGGGGATGGAGGGATCCAGGTCGCGGGGCCGGGGGGGTGGGTCGGAGGCGTGCATCTGCAGCAGCGGCATCAGGGCTTCGTGCTCGAAGGGCGGCCGACCGGTGAGGAGCTCGAAGGCCACCACCCCCAAGGCGTACTGGTCGGCGCGGGCGTCCACGTGCGAGAAGTCGGTGGCCTGCTCGGGGGCCATGTAGGTGGCGGTGCCGCCCATGGCGCCGTCCATGGTCATGCCCTGGGCCATCACGGTGCGGGCGATGCCGAAGTCCATCACCTTGACCACGCTGTCGAGGGTCACGAAGAGGTTCTCGGGCTTGACGTCGCGGTGCACCACGCCCATGTCGTGGGCGGCCTGTAGCCCTCGAGCGGCCTGGACCAACAGATCGACCGCTACGTCTCGGGGTAGCCCCGCTGCGTCCATGTGGGTGCGCATGTCGGCACCCTGCAGCAGCTCCATGGTGATGAAGTGGCGTCCAGCGTGGACCCCCAGGTCGTGCACGCGCACGATGTTGCGGTGGGTGAGCTTGCGAGCCAGGCGCAGCTCCTGCCGGAAGCGCTCCCTCGCGGCTTCGTTGCTCGGCGCGCTGGTGAGGATCTTGATGGCGACGCGCTCGGAGAGCTCTCGATCGTAGGCGCGGTAGACGACCCCCATGCCGCCCTCGCCCAGCAGGCCTTCGACCTCGTAGCGCCCTGCCACCAGCACGCCCGGTGCCACGGTGGGCGCGCCGAAGGTGGAGCGACCGTCGGGTTCCTCGGTTGGCCCGAAGCCGATGGTGGGCTGGCTGGACTCCTCGCGCTCGGGGGAGTCGCTCAGGGGTGCGAGGGTGGCGCCATCGGGGGCCATGGCGCGGGGGGTGGGGGTCTCGTCGAGCAGGGGCATGGGGAGGGTGCCACCGAAGGGATCGGGCAGCTCCGGCAGGTCGGGCAGCTCCGGCAGCTCCGGCAGTGAGGGCAGCTCGCCGTCTCGCAGCATGGAGTTGGAGGGGGCCCTCGGACCGCCGCGGCCTTGGCGCGGACTTCCCGATCCCTGCTGGGGGGCCTGGTCGTCCGCCGCGTCTCGAGCCAGGGCGTCCAGATCATCGCGCAGCTCGTGCAGGTGGAAGCCGGGGGTCGCGGGGCGATCCGGGAAGAAT
>CAZHIK010000070.1:0-12533 GCA_964532635.1 uncultured Enterobacterales bacterium | reverse complement strand
GCGTACAGGTGCTGCAGGATCTCGCGGGCGTCCCTGCGCCGGCCGTGGCGGTGGTACAGCTTGCCCAGGGTGCGCATGGCCTCGATCTCGCGGCTGCTCTGGGGCGGGCTGGTGCAGAACGGGCCCACGAGATGGTCGAGCTCGAAGCGAAGCTCGTCGGCGCGCTCGGCCAGCTCGGCGGCCTGCACGCAGGCAGCTCGGTACGACGGGCTCGAGCGGGAGACCTGGTACAGCGCCTCGAGCGCTCGCTCGGCGTCGCCATCGCGGACGTAGCAGCGAGCGGCCTCGAAGGGGCGTCCGGTGGCCAGCAGGCGGGGCGCGGCCGCGGCCCCAAGGCCCAGGGCCAGGGCTCGCTCGGCGGCTTCGCGTCGTAGCCCGAGGCCGTCGTACAGCGGCAGCACCGTCTCGGCCCCGGCCAGATGCTCCAGGCGCTCGAGGGCCTTGTGCACGCCTTGCTGGAGCCCGGCTCGATCCGTGGCGGTGGGGTGGCGGCCCAGCAGGCTGATGCCGGCGAACAGCTCCCCCAGTGGTGTGCGACCTCTGGAGGAGGAGATGCGGTCGGCCAGGCTGTCCTTTCCTGCCTGCCACAGGGCGTCGGCCGCCTGGTGCTGCGCGGCGGCGGCCAGCCACAGCTCGGTGGCGGGGCGCAGCAGGCCCGCGGCCGCGAAGCGCTTGGCCGCGGCTCGGGCCAGGGCCTGCGCTTCGGGGTGCAGGATGCCGGTGCGGCGCAGCTCGGGCTCCACCAGGGCCAGCAGCAGCCAGCCTGCCAGCTCGGCGTCGCCCGCGTCGTCCAAGATCACCGCGGCGTGTTGGGCCCGCTGGACCGTCCGGCGATCGCGCTGGCGCGGACTTCGGCCAGGAGCCGGGTTGTCGCCGGGGGGCCGCATCGCCATCAGGTCTCCAGGACCAGCTGCTCGACGCGCTGGCGGAGCTGGTCGGGCACGTTGGCCGCGCGCAGGGCCACCTCGGGTGTGATCAGGCCGTCGCGCACGTAGCGGTACAGGCACTGGTCCATGCTCTGCATGCCCGTGACCTCGTTGCTGGAGCTCTGCAGGTAGCCCTCGATCTGGTGGATCTTGCCCTCGCGGATCATGTTGGCCACCGCGAAGCTGTTCAACAGGATCTCGAGGGCGGCCAGGCGGCCCTCGCCGCTGGCGCGCTTGCACAGGTACTGGGCCACCACGCCCCGCAGCAGCACGGACAGCACCGAGCGGGCCTGCTCGCGGTTCTCGGGGGGCACCGCGTCGATGACGCGGTCGATGGCCTTGGAGGCGGAGTTGGTGTGCAGGGTGCCCAGCACCAGGACGCCGGTCTCGGCGGCCTGCAGCGCCAGGCTGACGGTCTCTTCGTCCCGCAGCTCGCCCACCATCAGCACATCGGGGGACTCGCGCAGGGCCGAGCGCAGCCCCTCGGAGAAGGTGGCCACATCCCGTCCAACCTCGCGCTGGGTGACCACGCTCTTCAGTGGATGGTGGACGAACTCCACCGGATCTTCGAGCGTGATGAGGTGGCGCTGGGAGCTGGCGTTGATCTGGTGGACCATGGCCGCCAGCGTGGTGGTCTTGCCGGAGCCGGTGGGCCCCGTGATCAGCACCAGGCCGTTCTGCATCTCGGTGAGCCTTCGGATGGCGCGCGGCAGCATCAGCTCGTCGATGGTGGGCAGGCGGTTGGGGATCACGCGGAAGACCGCGGACATGCCCTGCTTCTGCACGAAGGCGTTCGCGCGGAAGCGGGCCAGGCCTGGGATGACGTGGATGAAGTCGAGCTGCTGCTCGCGGGCCAGGGTCTCGCGCTGCTCGGGGGAGATCACCTGGTACAGGAAGCGGCGGGCCTCGGCGTCGGTCAGCTCCCGGTAGGGCAGGGCCACCAGATCGCCGTCGAGGCGCACGATGGGTGGCTTGCCGGCGTGGAGGTGCAGATCGCTGCCGCGTTGATCGATGACCACCTGCAGGAAGGAGTTCAGCCAGGCCATGCTCACTCCTTCAGCTCCGCTGCGGCTTCCCCGCCGGTGCCGTCGGCGATCAGGGTCTCGAAGTCCTTCTTGTTGCGGGCCTTGAGGTAGGCGGTCTCCGAGGCGATGACGCCCTGCTGGTACAGCTGCAGCAGCTCGGTGTCCATCAGCTGCATGCCCTGTTCCTTGCCCGTGGCGATCACCGAGGGCAGCTGGTAGCACTTGCCCTGGCGGATGAGGTTGGCCACGGCGTCGTTGTTGAACATCACCTCGCAGGCCAGGGCCCGGCCGCGACCGTCGGCTCTGGGCAGCAGGTATTGGCAGACCACCGCCCGCAGGCTACCGGCCAGCATGCCTCGGACCTGCTCCTGCTGCCCCGCGGGGAAGGCGTTGATGAGGCGATCGAGGGTGGTGTCGGCGCTGACGGTGTGGACCGTGCCCAGCACCAGGTGGCCGGTCTCGGCCGCGGTGACCGCGAACGCGATGGTGGGCAGGTCTCTCAGCTCGCCCACCAGCAGCACGTCGGGATCCTGGCGCAGGGTGGCCCTCAGCGCCTGGTTGTAGGAGCTGGTGTGGGTGCCGATCTCCCGCTGGTTGATCAGGGACCTCTTGCGGGGGTGGACCACCTCGATTGGATCTTCGAGGGTGATGACGTGGCGGCCCGAGCTGCGGTTGATGGCATCGACCAGGGCGGCCAGGGTGGTGGACTTGCCCGAGCCGGTGGGACCGCCCACCAGCACCAGGCCGTTCTTCAGCTTGTCCAGCCGCCGCACCACGTCCGGTAGACCCAGCTCGTCCAGTGAGGGCAACTCGCCGCGGATCACCCGGAAGACCGCGCTCAGCCCATGGAGCTGGTGGAAGACGTTGACCCTGAAGCGGATCTCGTCGCGCTCCACCTCGTAGGAGAAGTCGACGTCGCGGCGTGCGGCCAGGTCGCCCAGCTGGGCTGCGCTGAGCAGCGGCACCAGCATGGCCTCGATCTGCTCCGCGGCCAGGGGTAGATCGTCCTGGGGCTCCACCCGGCCCATGCGCTTGGCCATGGGAGGGCTGCCTGGGGAGAGCAACAGGTCGTCGAAGCGCTGCTCGGCCACGCTCACCAGCAGCTTGTCCAGTGGGGTGAGATCGTCGTCGGTGCTGGAGTCCAGGGCCGCGCGCAGCTCCCAGAGCCCGGCGAGGTGCAGGGCGAGCTTGCGTACGGCGGGATCGCTGTCTTCGGCCAGGGGGGTGACCTGGTTGGCGACCGAGCGCTCGTCGAGCCGCTCGAGGCAGCGCAGGGCGGCCATGCGGACATCGGCGCTCTTGCTGCGCAGAAGCTTGGCCACGTGGGGCGCGGTGGAGGCCTGGCCGAGGGTGGCGATGGCGTCGATGGCCACCAGGCGCAGCTCGGGCTCCTCGAAGGCGATTCGCACCAGGTAGGGGGCGGCGCGCGGATCTCCCAGGTCGGCGACCGCGGCCATGGCGCGCTCGCGCACCCACCAGTCGCCGTCGTCGGTGGCCACCCGCACCAGGGCCCCCAGGGCCTTGGGATCGTCCAGGCGCCGCAGCACCTCGACCGCGCTCAAGCGCACCGGCCCCCGCGGATCGCCCAGCAGGGCCACGAAGTAGGGCAGCATCTGGTCGCCTGATAGCTCGATCAGGGCGTCGGAGACGCGCTCGCGGACCCACCAGTCCTGATCGCCCAGCAGCTCGAAGAGCTGGGGCCAGAGTTCTTCGGTGGTGAGCTTGGCCTTGCGGATGACGTCGACGGCCAGGCGCCGGACCTCGGCGTCGGCGCTACGCAGCAGCCACAGCAGGGTGCGGGCGATGTCGACCTTGCCCGAGGCGCCCAGCCTCGCCAGGGCGTCAGCGGCGCGGGTGCGCACCTCGAGCAGGCGATCCTCGAGGGCGTCCACGATGGCGGGCAGGACCATGTCGCTGGCCATGGCCTCGAGGGTCTCGAGCACGGTCATGCGGACGACCTTGGGCGAGGTCTTCAGCTTGCCCCGCAGCAGCGCGATGACCGCGGTACCCTCGTAGCCCTTCAGCCCCCGAACGGCGGCCAGCACCACGGACTGGCGGGGGGAGTCGAGGCACGGACCGACGTGGTCCATCCACTCGTCGAAGGTGGCCAGGCCGGAGAACGAGTGGATGATGCTGATGGCCAGGCCCTCGTCGTCGTCCTCGAGCAGGCTGGCCAAGGCCTCGAGCGCGGCCACCCGGTTGCCGGACATGAAGCGTTCCTCGCCCAGGTAGCGGACGATCTTGAGCTTCTCTCCCCGCTCGGCCACGGTCAGGGCTCGCACCAGGGTGGGGATGGCGTGGTGACCCGCGATGCGCACTAACGCGTCGATGGCGGCCCCGCGGCCCTGGAAGCGCCTGCGCGCCATCTGCTCGCCCAGCTCCTTCAGGGCGGTCTTGCCACCCACCTGGGACAGCACCTGGGAGGCGGTGGTGCGGACCGATGGATCCCGGTGCTCGAGCAGGTGGCAGAGCTTGACGTGGTGGGCTGGGTGGTTGACCTTGGGCAGCACCTGGGCGACGTGGGAGCGTAGGGTCGGGTCCGCTCGCTCCAGCAGCTCCAGCAGGGGCAGGAACAGGGCGCGATCCCCGGAGGCTTCCACGAGGGTGGCCAGCAACAGACAGCGCAGGTGGTGCTGGCCCTGGTCCTTGGGGCGCTTCTCGAACTGGGTGATGAGGTCTTCGATCTCCCTGGCCTGCAGGGCCCCCACCCGCTGCGCCACGGACTGGACGTCTTCCTTGCCCTGCAGCGGGGCGCCCCGGAGTCGCTTCGCCAGCCAGTTCGCTTTCACGAAGGGGGCGTATCCCGGTGGGGCTGGCGGTGGCTCAATCGATCCAGGCCAGGGCGTATCCCTCGGACTCGTTGCCGTCCTCATCGGTGACGAAGGCGGTGGCCAGCAGCTCGGGGCTGCCGTGACCGCAGCCATCGGGAAGGCCGGCCTTGGTCGCCTCGGCGCTGCCAACGCAGCTGCCGTCGTCGTTGCAGACCAACTCGATGAATGCCTGGGGGTGAGCCTCGCCGAACACGACCAGCTCCACGCGGCCGCCCATGGGGTCCAGGGTCTCGTCCCCCTGGGGATCGTCGGCCTCCACCAGGGCGGCGACCTGGTCTGGGCCCCAGGTACCGTCGATGCACTGCCAGGTCCCGGACTCGACATAGGGGGCCACCTGTTCGGGAGTGGTGTCCTCCGTGTCGGTGTCCTGGGAATCCTGGGTGTCCTGGACCGGGGGGGCCGTGTCCAGGGTGTCGTCCTTGTTGTCGCAGGTGATGAGGAGGGAGAGGGCGCCGACGAGGGTGAGGATGCGGGCTTCGAGCATTGTCCACCTCCGCGAACACCCTACCTCGAGGGCCGTAGTCTCGAGGCTTGCTGGTGGTTTCTCGCTGGTTTGACCAGGTGAGGACCAGAATCGTGAGGGCCGCCATGAGCCGCCGCTATCCGCCCACCGCGCCCTCGCCGCCACCGCTGTGTGCCGACACCAGCTCGGTGGGGGCCTACGAAGCCAAGACCCACCTGCCGCGGCGGCTCGAGGGTGGGATATGCCGTTGTTGGAGGTACCCATGCGCGGTTCGACTCGGTCCTTTCTCCTGGTGTTCACCGGCCTCGCTCTCGCCTGCGATCCCCAGCCCGACGACTCCCAGCCGGACACCACTCCGGCCCTTCCCGGCACCGCCGTGGTGCTGCTGGCCGCGGGCTACACCGCCGCCGACGGCCCCCCCGACGATCCCGACGCCATCTCCGAGGCGACCACCGTGCCCTGGAACAGCCGGGTGTACGCCGAGCGGCTCGTGGAGGAGCCCGAGGCCCGCGACGTCGACGCCGCGGTGGTCGAGTGGGCCGACTGCAAGGACCTGGCCTGCTTGCACGTCCCCGACGAAGCGTCGACCACCGACATCGCCGTGTTCGCGGGGCCCACATACTGGGGTGTGTTCCCCGATCAGATCCGCGACCTGGTGCCCGCCATCGGCGAGCTGTCCCCGCCACCTGGTGTCTGCTCGGCCGTCAACTCCTATGAGACGGCGGGGCAGTACGCGGTGGACAGCTTCCTCGAAGATCTCGAGGAGCAGGGCCTGGCGATCACCGAAGGCGTGGCCCTCGACGCGGGCGCCGGTCAGACCGAAGCCGCCGTGGACGAGGCCCTCGAGGCTATGGCCGATCGACTGATGGGGGAGTGAGCCGGGCTCAGTGCGCCGGATCCGAGTGCCACGGGTAGCTGATCTTCACGGTGCCTCCGTTGGGGGGCGGCGGGAAGCGCAGGGCCGCGAACACCCCCTCGAGGCAGGCGGTGAGCTCCGAGTCGCAGGCCTCGCAGTTCAGGTCCAGATCCCGAACGCTGCCGTCGCTGGCGATGGTGAAGCTGGGGGACATGATCGCCCGTAGCGTGGGCTCCCGATCCAGGGCCCGCTCCCAGCAGTGCCGAGCCGCGGGCTGGGCGCCGGCCATGACGCGCATGATGGCGCTTGGGTCCATGGTCTCTCGATCGGCGGGCTCGAGGGGCTGGTCGTCCTGGGGGGGGAGCTCGAAGCAGCCGGAGGGGCGCAGGGAGAGGCTGCGCACGACGCTGGTGGACTCCTCCCCCCGCGTCCAGTCCAGCTCGAGCTGCACGTCGACGGGCTCGCGCTCTTCCATGCTGCGCACCCCCTGTTCGAGGGCCTCGCCCTGATCCTGGGCGATGAAGCGATCGCCGGAGAGCCACTGGGGCTCGGCGTCGGTGAGGGTGACCGGAGTGGGGCCGAGCTCCACCTCGATGGGGCGACCGGCCAGCTCGAGGCTCCAGCGCGCCCGCTGGATGGACAGCTCGCCGGGGTCGGACAGCGTCAGCTGCACGCTCAGTTCCAGGTACCGGCTCAGGGGAGTGTGGTCGCCGTCGCCGCCGTGGGCCCCGCAGCCGAGCTTCGCGCTCTGGATCATGGGGGCGGGGATCACGGCGGGCGCCAGGCCGGCCGCTTCCGTGGTGGTCGCGACCCTGGCTGCTGGCGCCTCGCCTCGAAGCGTGGGCGTGTGCGCGCAGGCAGGGACGATCATCAGGCCGGTGAGCAGGCGCAGCATGGGGCTCCGGTTGGGCGGGGTGAGGGTTCTGTAGCCCGTGGTGGACCGGCGGTTCCCGGGACCGGCTCGCTTTCGTTCCGGGACCGTTGGCCGTAGCATGGGGACATGGCCAGCATTCCCAACGACGAACCCTTCGACGTGGTCGTGGTCGGCGCAGGCCCCGCCGGCAGCACGGCTGCCTACCACCTCGCCGGAGATCGTCGGGTGCTCATCGTCGACAAGCAGCCCTTCCCCAGGCACAAGGCCTGCGGCGGGGCGCTCACCCACTGTCATGGCTGGCCGGCGCGCTTTGCGAACTACGCCGAGGTCCGGGCCGAGCTGCACGGCCACCCCAACCACCGCCTGCGCTTCTTCCATGACCGCCACGAGTGGTGGGACGAGGATGGGGAGCACCTGTTCGACCACGTGCCCCGCTGGGTGCTCGACCATCAGCTCTTGCAGGCGGCGACGCGCAGGCCCGGGGTGGAGTTCCAGGTCTTCCGGGTGCGCACGCTGGAACAACTCGACAGCGGCATGATCCGGCTGTCCGACGGCCAGCGGAGCCTCGAAGCCCGAGCGGTGGTGGGAGCCGACGGCGCCCACAGCATGGTGGCTCGCGCGCTGGGCAACCAGCGGCGGACCCTGGGCACCACCGGGGCCTGCCACCAGGTGCACGTCGTCTGCGACAAGACCAGCGAGGCCAGCTTCGTCTTCTACCTGTGGGGCGGTGAGCCCGGGTACGGATGGATCTTTTGCACCGCCGACGGCTACTACGTGGGCGTGGGGTACCTGGGCAGCGGGGCGCGGCGGGCCAAGGCGCTGCTGCGGGAGCTGGTGGCGTGGTGCCTCGAGCAGGGCATCCTGCCGCGGGAGCACCGGATCGGGCGGAGCTGGGGCGGGCTCGCGCCGGCTACGGTGGCCTCGACCATCGCTGACGGGCGTGTGCTGCTTGTGGGCGACGCCGCGGGCCTGCTGCACCAGATCAACGGTGAGGGCATCCAGTACGCCATGGCGAGCGGGCAGCTGGCGGGCGAGATCCTGGCCCGAGACCTGGACGATCCCGCGCCGGCCTATCGCCGCGCCGTGGCGCCCCTGGTCCGTGAGGTCACCTACGTCAGGAACCTGCGGCCGCGACTGCTGGCGGCGGGGCTGGAGAGCTACCTGCGCCTGGGCACCGCCGCTGCGCACCTGGGCCTCGGAGCCGCGGTCAAGCGGCCCTTCATCGCGCAGTTCACGGGGCGCCGCCGCTAGCTCTTCAGCTTCGCCGCGATCCCCTGCGAGAAGTAGTCGCTCACCGCCATGATGGGCTCGTGCGGGTTCACCCGGGTGCCGTTTGGCAGCACGGACCCATCGCAGATGAAGAGGTTCTTCACGTCGTGAGTCTCGCCCATGGAGTTCACCACCGAAGTGCGCGGATCACCGCCCATGCGGCAGGTGCCGAAGATGTGGGTGCTGGCCATCACCAGCTGGTTGGGGTGGATCTTCCCAGGGGCCAGCGCCTCCAGCTGCTTGGGGTCGGTGATGCGGTCGGGCAGGCCGTAGGCCCCGGGCATGACCGCCTTGGCGCCGGCCTGGAAGGCCATCTCGCCCAGTAGCTTGAGCCCGCTGACGATGCGGTCGGTGTCCACTCGGTTCTGGGGGAACCAGGCGATGGGATCGGAGCCGGTGCCCCCGATGATGCGGCCGCTCGAGGTGCCGCGGATCACCACGTCCCACACCGCGGTGTAGGGGAACAGGGCCAGGTTCTCCTTGAGCGCGTGGCCGAAGCCGGGCATGCGCACGGCCATCAGCGACAGAGGGGACCAGAGCACCTCGATCTTGCGGTGGGGGTCCAGGAAGGCGCCGTAGCCTTGGGTGTGGCCCTTCCAGGGCTCGACCTTGTCCTCGAAGATGGCGTAGATGGCGGCGCCGGGCTGGTCGCGCAGGTTGCGGCCCACCATGCCCGAGCTGTTGGCCAGCCGGCTGCGCTTCAGGATCAGCGGGGTGCCCAGCACACCGCCGGCCAGCACCACGGCTCGAGCCCTGACCCGGAAGCGGCCGGTCTTCTTGCCCTTGGCATCCACGAAGTGGCCCACCACGCCTTCGGCGGTGCCGGCGCTGGCCAGCACACGGTCGACCCGGGCGCGGGTGTAGAGGCGGGCGCCCTGCTGCACGGCGTCGGGCACGTGGGACAGGTCGGTGCTGTACTTGGCCCCCATGCGGCAGGCGGGCAGGCAGGAGCCGTGGCCCTTGCAGCCATCCTTGCCCAGGTCGAAGGGGTGGGCGTCGATGCCCATGGCCTTGGCGCCGACGGCGAACAGCTCGTTCTTGCGGCCCAGCTCGGGCGCGCTGGCGGGGCCCTTGCGCGC
Organism: uncultured Enterobacterales bacterium; assembly: GCA_964532635.1. Lineage (GTDB taxonomy): Bacteria > Myxococcota_A > UBA796 > UBA796 > JAFGLY01 > CALDOK01. Next base: position 3,210 of record CAZHIK010000070.1, on the reverse strand, counting down.
GAGGCGCTCCACCCGGTCGTAGCTGGCGGCCAGAGCTGCGCTGGTGAGGCCCTCCACACCCAGCTCATCGCGCCACTCGTCCAGCACGTCGTCGGGGATGCGGAAGAGGATGGCGGAGTTGGGGAAGGTGGAGCCTCCCACGCAGCGGCCCTGGATGCTGGCCACCGCCGAGGGAGCCAGGAAGGTGCGCAGGCCAGCCTCGGCCAGGACCTGGGTCATGGCGGTGCCGGTGTCGTTCGAGACCTCTTCGGGGCGGATGAAGGGGCCTTCCTCGAGCACCACCACGTCGAGGCCTGCGGCGGCCAGCTCCCGGGCGGCCACGCCTCCACCGGCGCCCGTGCCCACCACCACCACGTCGCAGCTTTCCTCGACCTCGTCGGGTCGGTCGCCAGGCTCGATGAGCTTGCCTTCGCCCATGGTGTCGGGCCGCAGGTGGGTGGAGTCGGGCCAGGTGCAGGGCATGGGCTCGATGCCCAGGGCTTCCTGCACGGGCTCGCGGTCCAGGTAGGCGAAGCTGAAGATGGTGCGCAGGGCGGCCAGCAGAGCCCGGACCAGGAACAGGGGGTGCTGCTCGATGCGGTGCAGGTAGGCGGTGCGGTCTTCGGGGGACAGCCCGGAGAAGCGGTGCAGCTTGCCCTGCAGGCCCGGGCCCAGCAGCAGGGTGCCCTGCTCGATGGCGGTGAACAGCAGGGTGATCATGATCTGCTGGCGGGGCGGGAGATCGGCCATCCAGGCGTCGAGGTAGCCGGGGACGTCGACGTCTTCGGAGGATGGTGGGATGGCTCCGCCGGCGGGGAAGAGGGTCTCGCCCGCGGCCACCACGAACGCCCAGGTGCCGCGGCCGAGTCCCCGAAGCTCCCGCTCGGGCGCGGGGTAGCCCACCACGAAGCGCAGGAGCAGCGCCGTCTTGAGGAACAGGGCGATGGCCAGCAGGATGATGAGGGCTTCGAGCATGCCTGGAGCGTAGCGTGCTGCCCAGGGCAATGTGACCCGCGGGTCGGATTTTCGAGGCGCTGAGCATGGTCCCGATGGTGGTGGGACCGCTCGAGCTGGGGTAGCAACGGGCTCATGTCCACCGTCGTCGCCATCGTGGTCCTGGCCGTGCTGGGGATCCTCACCCTGGCGGGCTGGCTGGTGCGCGGGTGGCAGCGCCGTCGCCGCTGGGAGCTGGCCGAGTCCCTTCCGGTCGAGACCACCGGCGAGGGGCCCCGGCCTGGCCCCGCTCTCGAGCGCCCCACCTTGGCCCGGCTCGACCTGAGCACCGCCATGGACCGCGCCGTGGCTTGGGCCGATGCGGCCGAAGCCCAGGGTCGGGGCTTCTGGCGGGACGCGCGGGGAAGCGCGGGCCCGGACGAGTACCTGGAGCTGTTCGCCCAGGTGCAGGACCTGCTGCCCGAGGTGTTCGACGAGGACATGATGGGGCTCACCCCCAGCGAGCCGCCGGAGATCACGCTGCGGGTGGCGAGCCAGCCCTGGGTGGTGGCGCTGCAGCGTCGCGACGGCTTCCTGGATGACGCGTTCTGGACCTTCCTCAATCGGGTGCTCGAGGCCCGGGGCCGCGGCGAGCGGTTGGCGGCGCCTCGACTTGCAAACTGGCGCATCCCTGTGGTGGTCAGCTCTCGCGATGAGCTGCGCTCTCTCCGTGAGCGAGGCCTGGGCTTCCTGGGCAGCCTGCCGCCGTTGTACCCCCGGCCAGATGGCGACGCCCTGCGCTTCTCCCAGCAGCCCAACCCCGAACCCGCCGCGTTCCGGCGGGAGCTGGGCGTGGCGCTGGGGGTGGGTGGTTCCAGTGCCCAGGTGGCCCTCGAGCGTGTAGGCAAGCTGCTGACCATCCACCTGCGCAAGTACCGCATGCTGCAGCTGGGCAGCTTCGGCAGCTTCCAGCTGCGGGTGGGTCCCAAGGGCGCGGTCCACCTGCGCTTCCGGGCCGCCCGCCCGCTCCGCGAGCGCGTGGCAAACCCGGTGATGCGATCCCCCCTGAGTCCGGTCCCGCGCTTGCCGGCCATCGATCCCACCACGCTGCAGGCTGTGGTCACCACCATGGTGCAGCACCTGAGCCTGGGCAGCGGCGCCGTGATCGTGCCCGGCTTCGGCTTGTTCTGGCGCGAGCTGGTCCCAGCCGCCATCATGCGGCACCCCCAGAACCAGCAGCCCATCATGATCCCCGCACGCCGCGACGTGGTCTTCGAGCCCGAGCCGGGCCTGCTGTCCGCTCCATCGCCGCGTTAACCCTTGCGCCATCCCGGCCTCTCCGGCCGCGCGGGAGCCCCGATGAGCATCGAGAAGCAGAGGCTCGAAGCGGAGAAGGAGCTCTTCTCCCACCCCTTGGCGTTCCACGGTCACCGCACCCGAGGGCGGCGCTACGCCGAGGGTGAAGACGAGATCCGCACGCCCTTCGAGCGCGACGGTCACCGCATCCTGCACGCCAAGCCCTTCCGGCGGCTGCGGCGCAAGACCCAGGTCTTCTTCACCCCCGAAAACGACCACATCACCACGCGCATGGATCACTCCCTGTACGTGGCCACCATCTCGCGCACCATCTGCCGCGCGCTGCGGCTCAACGACGATCTCGCCTACGCCATCGCCCTGGGCCACGACCTCGGCCATGCGCCCTTCGGCCACAGTGGCGAGAAGGTGCTCGAGGAGCTGCTCAACCGGCGCCGGGCCGGAATCGCCCAGCTCGAGTACACCCACGAGGCGCAGAGCCTGCGGGTGGTGGACCAGCTCTCCCGGGTCAGCGGCCGCGACTTCCCTGGGCTCAACCTGTGCTACGAGATCCGCGACGGCATCCGCTGCCACTGTGGTGAGAGCACCGAGCAGCACATCAGCCCCCGACCTTCCAGCGACGATCGTGATCCCTCGGTGCTGACGGGCCGCGGCACTCTGCCCATCACCGTCGAGGGCTGCGTGGTGCGCATGGCTGATCGCATCGCCTACCTTGGCCGCGACTACGAGGACGCCCAGACCGCCCTGGGCTCGCTGCTTCCCCCAGTCCCAGGCGACATCCGCAGCGCCCTTGGCGCCGACAACCGCGGCATCATCAACACCCTGGTGAGGGATCTGATCTCCTGGAACCAGGAGCACCCCGATCAGGTTGGCTTCTCACCCGGGATCAGCGAGGCGGCCCTGGCCCTGCGGGCCTTCAACTACGAGCACATCTACCTGCACCCCAAGCTCGAGGCCTATCGGCTCAAGGCCGATGGCGTGCTC
>CAZHIK010000069.1:0-16707 GCA_964532635.1 uncultured Enterobacterales bacterium | reverse complement strand
TGGGCCAGGCGGGTGACGATGCGAACCACCACGGGCAGCCCGACCTCTTCCGAGTAGGACATGGCCTGGTAGACCATGTCGTAGGCTTCTTGCTGGGTGGACGGCTCGAGGCAGGGCACGTGGGCGAACTGCGCGAAGTAGCGGGTGTCCTGCTCGTTCTGGGACGAGTGCATGGACGGGTCGTCGGCCACGATGCAGACCAGGCCGCCGTTGACCCCGGTGATGGCCGAGTTCATGAAGGCGTCGGCCGCCACGTTCAGGCCCACGTGCTTCATGGACACCAGCACGCGCCCACCAGCGTAGGACATGCCCAGCGCCTCTTCGTAGGCGGTCTTTTCGTTGGCGGACCACTGGGTGAAGATCTCGCGGTCGTCGGGCTTGCTGGCCTCGATGTGCTCGAAGATCTCGGTGGAGGGGGTGCCGGGGTAGGCCCAGGCGCCCAGGATGCCGGCGTCGATGGCGGCCTGGGCGATGGCCTCATCGCCCATGAGGATCAGGCGTTCCATGGTGGCTCCAAGAAGGGGCTTAGATGTAGAGCTTGTCGGGATCGATCTCGTCGCGGAGCAGACGAAGCTCCTCGTCGGTGGGCGGCTCGTTGCGGCCGATCTCATCGGGCACGATGAGGTCGAAGCCGGTCTCTTCCAGCACCTGCTCCACCGTGACACCCGGGTTGAGGGCCAGCAGCTTCATGCGCTTGGTCTCGTCACAGAAGCCCATCAGCGCCAGGTTGGAGATCACGCGGTAGGGGCCCGAGCCGCGGGGCAGGCCAGCGTCTTCACGGGCACCGGGACCCGACAGGAAGCCGGGGGTGGTGATGAAGTCGCACTTGGGCACGAAGCGGCGCTTGCCGTGCCGCATGATGGCGATGGTGCGCCAGCAGGCGGAGCCCACGTCGTTGGCGCCACCGGAGCCGGGCAGCCGCACCTTGGGGTTGGCCTGCTTGCCGATCACGGTGGAGTTGAGGTTGCCGTAGCAGTCGATCTGGGCGCCGCCCAGAAAGCCCCACTCCACGAAGCCCCGCTGTGAGGCCTCCATGATGTCGCAGATACCCGAAGCGTGGAGCGCCTTGTTGTAGGTGCGCATGTCGCCCACAGCCAGGGGCAGCTTCTCGAGGATGGCGCCGGTGCCGCCGAACTCGAAGATGGGCACCAGGTTGGGGGCGTGCATGCGCTGGGCCAGCGACGCGGCCAGCATGGGGATGCCCGTGCCGATGAACGCGGTGGAGTTGTCCTCCATCAGGCGCGAGGCGAGGCAGATGAGCAGCTCGGAGGGGTTGTAGCGGTCGCTCATGGCTAGCTCCCGATCTTCAGGGAATCGAGGTGCTCGGCGCCGAACAACTCGAGGTAGGCCTGGTGGTTGGGGACGTTGTGGATGGTGCGGTCCAGGAACTCCGCGGTGGTCTCCGGGGTCTTCGCGGACCCGATGAAGCTGCGGTACTCGGGCTCGTCGCGCTCGTAGCAGCCGCCCATCTCACCCGGATGAGAACCGAACGGCGCGTGGACCACGGCATCGACCAGGTAGTAGGGGATGAGGGTGCGGTCGGGCTGGGCGCGGATGACCTCGGTGTCCACGATCTCCTCGGCGGAGATGATGAGGTTCTTGGACGCCCGGGCCATCTCCACCGCGAAGCCGCTGATGCCGTCGATCTGGCAGTTGCCGTACTTGTCGGCGCGGTTGACGTGGATGATGCCGCAGTCGAGGATGAGCGCCGGCAGCAGGGCGACCTTGTCGCCGGTGAAGGGGCAAACAACGACCTTGGCCGAGCTGTACTTGAGGGTGTCGGTGCCGAGCATCACGCGGGTGGGCAGGAAGGGCACGCCCATGGCCGCGGCCTTGAAGCGCCAGGTCAGCGCCGCATTCGACCACTCGACCACGTTGGTCACCTGGCCGGACTCGATGGCGCGCCGCACGATGGGGGAGACGCCGTAGACCTCCATGCCGATGTAGGTGAAGTCCAGCTCCTTGACCGCGCCGGCGCCGAGCAGGATGTCGGCTTCATGCACGCCCTGGCCCGCCAAGCGGATGTCCTTGATGCCCTGGCGCACGATCTCGCGGGTGAGCGAGACGGGGCAGCGGCAGGTGCCGTACAGCTCGATGCCGAGGTAGTCGCCATCGTGCAGGTACTTCGAGATGGCGTCGTGCTCGGACATGAGCTTGCTGACCAAGCCCTTGGGCTTGGCGCGGTTGTGCTCGCGGAACCCGTCCATGTCGATGGGCTGGATCAGGGGCTTCTCGCCAGCGGCGACGATGTCGATCGTCCCGATGGGCTTGTTCGCCTCAGGGGGCATCAGGGCCTCCGGTGTTCGAGGGTTTTCGGGCATTTCTGGGGGGTGGAGGCCTATCGCCTGCCCCCGCGGCCAGCCAAACCGGATCGCCCAGGGGGTGATCCCCGTCTGTTCGGGTGGGGGAGCGGCCGAATGGAGGCGCGAGCATCCCAGCTATGTCCACCGTTTTCGAACACTCGCCGACCTATGTGCCCAAGAGTCGAACACTCCGGGGCACCCAGGGGCGAAAACCCGCCTATTTACTCCGATATCCACCGCAATCGACCCGTTTCGGGCCAGCTTGCGGCCCAAGTGTTCGACTCCAACGGACATAGGTCTGAGGCCTAAGCTTCACATCATCGGGGGCCGCCAAAGCGGGCACCCCGGAGACACCGTCCATGACGGACTTCCCGCTGCCTCCGACACCACCACCCGAAGCTCCGCCGGTGCCCGAGGCGCTCTGAATGTCCAGCGCACCGATGATCTCGATCCGTCCGTCGGCGTGGATGAAGATGCCGTAGCCGGGCAGGTCGGGGACCAGGGTGTCCACGAGTTTCTTGCGGGTCTCGAAGTCCGCGCCATCGAGATTCGCTCGGATCACGCCGAGGCGATCATCGATGCTGTCTCGGAACAGGCGGCGAGCCTCACGCTGGGCGATGGCCCGCTGGGCGACCCCGACCTGTTCTTGGAGCGCGTCTCGGTCGCGCTTGATCTCGCTTAGGCGGGTCGCGCAGGCGGTGGCCGAGAGCAGCTCCTGGCTGCGGAGGTGCATCACCTCCAACTCCTGCTCGGTGAGCTTGGACAGCCGCGAGATGTGGCCCTCGAGCTTCTCGTCCCAGGAATCGCCCTCCGCTTCCTCACCGGTAGCAGCATCCATCATCAGGTCGGAGTCTCGGAGTTGGCGCGTCAGTGCTTCCCACACCGCGTCATCGACAGGGTGAAGTGGATGGATCGGGGCGGAGCACGGCGTCCGGTCGTTGAGCTTGTGCCTCGAGGCGCAGCGGTAGTAGAGGTACTTCCCACCGCGGCCACCCTGGACGTGCATGGTCGCGCCGCAGACGCCGCAGACGGCCCGTCCCCTGCACAGTGCCCGGTGCTTGATGTGGATGTGGCGCGGTTTTTTTCGGCGGTGCTCGAGGGCTTCCTGGGCCTGCTCCCAGGTCGCGCTTTCCACGATGGCAGGAAGGCTCGACTCGTAGACCTTTCCCTTGACCTTCTGGATCAGCACGCCCTTGTAGATCGGTTTGTGGAGGATGCCAAGAATCGTCGCCGACAACCACCTCCTGTTCGTCGGGGACGGTACGCCCTCGGCGTTGAGGTGCCGCGCAATCGCTGTAGAGGAGTTTCCATCGATGGCCGAGAAATAGATGCGCCGGACGACCTCGGCATGACCTTGCACGAAGCTCCAAGTGCGCGCCTCCTTGTCCCAGGCCAGCCCGTAGGGGGGGCGGCCCTGGATGAAGTGGCCCGCAGCGGCCTTGCGACGCCGACCGTCGAGGGTCCTCCGCAGGATGCGCTTCCGCTCCATCGCCGCAGCCCAGGTGTTCAGGTAGAAGTCCAGCTCGCCCATTCCGGAGTCGTCGCCTGGATCGATGACCCTACCGCTGGTGTCCACGATGATCGCCCCGGCGTCGAGGGCCATTCCCAGCACGGCCATTCGCTCGCGAGGGTCCTCCGCACGTGTGAGACGGTCGAGGTGGTAGACCCGAATCTCGTCGTAGGCTCGCTGCTTGGTGAGCTGATCGAGCCTGACAAGATCGGGTCGCCGCTCGAAGGCCACAGCGCCCGAGATTCCGCCCTCGACCTCGAGGCGCTCGACGAAGATGCCGTCTCGCTTCTCGCGCAACAGGTCCAGTGCGTCCTTCTGAATCTGCGGCGTTTCGCGAGCTGCCTGGCCGCTACTGCTCACCCGCACCAGTTCCACGAAGCGAGGGTCGGTCTTCGAGTTCGTCATCGTCCACCCTCACCGGCGCGCTGCGCGCGCAGCCGCTCTACTTCATCGGGCCTGAACAACCACTTCTTGCCGCCCGGGCCGGGCGCCGCGGCGACGGGTTCGAGCAGACCATCCCGCACAAAGTGGATGATCCGCCCCTCGGAGAGACTCAGATGACGAGCTGCATCCTGGACGGTCCAGGCCGGCTCGCCATCGACTTCGTACTTCACGGAAACGGTAGGCATTATGGAATACCCATAGCTCGATACTTCTCGAAGAACAATGCTTCTCGAGCGGACGCCTTTCCACGGTCAGCGCTCAAGATAGGGGGGGTGACGCTACTGGCGACAGGTGATCTCTTCCGTAAGAACCCTACTGCTCCCCGATGGCCCAAGCGTGTGCCATCGTGGCCAAAGCGCGCGCGTTGATGACGAAAGGGCACTCGATGAGTTCGGCGGGACTGGAATTGGGGATTGCGCCGGCGACGCTGTTGTGCTGGTGTTGGCGGCGGAGAGGCATGAAGGGCGGGACTGAGCTGGTCCCTCAGGACGACCCCGAACCACGGTCACACCATTCGCTCAGTGTTCCTGTTCCATGTCTGGACTCGGGGCAGCCTGTTCCGGCCCATTCCGCAACATGGCGACGATCTGTCGAGGTTCGAGCGGTTTCCAGTCTGCTTGATGTCGGCGGGCTCGCGCCTCGTCCAGGGCGTGAAGAAGGAAGGGCTCGTCCGCGACGAGTTCTTCGAGCGCTGCGACGTCTTCCGGATCCGCACGATGGACGAGCCAGTTGGGGAGACGGCGGCGCAGCTCTTCGCGCCAATCGGTGGGGGACGTGGCGACGAAGAGGTCGGAGTCTATCCAGGCAGCCGTCTCATAACCGCGCCTGGCAGTCAGCCAGCGGTAGAGGGCCAACAGAACGGAGGCCGGCTGCTCAAGTGTCTCGCCCTCCAAGCGGATGCGCCAGTCGTTGAGACCCAAAGAGACGGCTTCGGCAAGCTCTTCGTCCGCCTGGACTTTCTCCCACCAGTCCCCAGGCAGAGTGGAGCCGTGGTGGTGGAAGCGATGTACTGCAGCGCGAGCGCGGAAGATCATCGGCAGCGAGGCGTCCTGCTCCAGAGCCTCGAGATCCTTGGGGTCGCCACGCTCATGGACGAACCAGCGACTCAGGGCCGCCGTGCGGCGCTCGGCGGTCAGATCCGTCCGGTGGGCCTCCGCACTCACCAACGCTGCGATCTCGGGGCTCCATACGAGGTCGGTACGCTGGAGGGCGATCTGGTAATCGCTGTCGTCGGCCGCCTGCGTGAGACGGAGGACGAGGCCTGCCTTCACCGCCTTGGGCGCCTCACGAGTCGCTCGCCGGACCAAATCCGCCGACGCTTCGGTTGACCAAACCCCTGAAAGCTCAATGAAGGTAGCCGTCCAGCGCTCCCAAATCCCGCTACCACGTCCTAACACAGCGGGCTCCTCGGCCTGCAACAACAGGGCTGCCTGCTTGCCTGCGAGTGCGCGGTGAGGGAGTGAGCGGCTGCCGAACCACGTGGCGGGCTCGGGATCTTGTGTTGCCAGGTAACGCTCAGCACAACGCAGGATCCGACTGCGCGTCTCTGCATCGGCGGCCTCCCAGCCGGGTAGCTCACGCAGGTCTCCTTGATAGGGATTGCCGTAGTGGGTGCTGTCGAGTTCGAGAGTGAGCTCGTTTAGGAGCTGTTGGAACCACTCCGGGTCGGTCTCGCACTTGCGTAGGCGTTCCGCCACGCGGGCAGAAGGTGGCGGATCAATCAACGGTGGCTTCGGCGGGTGGCTTCGTTCGTAGTCAATCTTCATCTGTTCTGCGCGAGGGGAGCCGAGTTCCACCGGGTCGAAGAGGGCGGGCCCCCACCAGGCCTGCAGCTCCGGCAGCTCCTCGCAGGCATCCAGAAGCAGAGAGACGTGAACGGAATCCTCGATGTCGAAGCATAGGCGAGTGGCGTTTCGGTAGTTGACCATCACCTTTTCGTTTGGGGCACACCGGACGCCCTCGATGACCCACGCCAAATCCGTCCTACGGAGTAGACCCGGAGGACCGAAGCCCATCATCCATAGTGTGTCCTCCTGACAGCGAGGGTCAGCCAGGAGGGCTTCAATGAAACGATGTCGCGGCTCCGCGGTGTCCGGGACCAAGGGCAAGTGCTGGTGCCGGGAACTGAGTCGGTAGGCACTATCGACCAATGCGAGCAGAACCTCGTCAGAAGCCACTGCCACGGCCCACGCCGCCTCGTAGACTGCACGCCAGAGCCGATCGGCCAGCAGCGGTAGGGGTGCGGTGGTCCGCCCATGGAGGCACAGCAGAACGGGGAGTTCAGTGATGTCCAGGTGCTTCGGGACCACATAGCCGGCGAAAAGCGCCAAAGAACCGAAGTAGTTTCTCCTGGGCTTGACATCGAGAACCTGTCCGAGGTCCAACAGGTCGCGACGCTGAGGCCAGAGTGCCTGCAGCGCGACGCCGCGCAGCTCGTGATCAGGGTCGGGTCCGGCTGCCCCGTGGGCCAGTTGAAGCCATTGCTCGACGTGGATCAGATCCTGATCGAGATCCTTGGCTGCGTGCGCAGCCGCGGCCCTCATGGGCTGCTCCTCGTCGGGATCAAGGGCGATACCCAAGAGGACCGAGGTCAGCGCGTGGAGGCGGGTGTGGGCGGCGATACGCGCAGCGGTGCGGCGCAAAGCCAGAGCTCGGGCAGGATGGAGGTCCGGTCGGTGCGATAGGGCAGGGCGCAGTTGGTCCTCCAAGCCCGGGTAGGACAGGGCGCGGAAGTCGTCCTCGCGAGAGTCCTCTGCATTCTCACCTGCCTCTCGGGCCTTGAGCACATGGGCAACCAGTGCTGCGCGCTGGGTGCTATCGAGCACCGCGGGATCCGTGCGAAGGAGGACCATGGGATCGACTTTCCCAAGCTCGCGGCGGGTGTCGGGATCGACCGCGGCCAGCCAGGCGGCCAGGCCGCGCAAGTCGGGGGCTACTTCGTCGGCTCCTCGCGGCAAGAGGAGGGCGAGCGCGTCGAGTCCAGTGAAGCCGTGATCGACGAGGTGTCGCGCAGCGAGGTACTCGGCGAAGGTGTGGTGGGTGAATCGGCGACCGCAGGTCCCTACCGCGGTGAACAGTGCGGAGTCCCGGAGGACGTCATCGAGTACGCCCTCGTCGATGGACCAGTTGCCAGATCCATCTCGCTCGGGTCCGATGATCTCGGACAGCGAGATGGAACCTTGTGGAGTGGAAATGGGATTCAGCGATACCGTGGCGCGTTCACCCAGGATGAGGACTGTAGCGATCCGCCCTGCAGCCACGAGGCGTCGCCGCAGCCGGGCAGGATCCGATGCCGCCTCCCGACGCCGATCGCTCCACTCGCCCGTGAGCCTTTTCACGGCGGCTGCACACAGCACGCTACGGCCCTCTTTCAGTGCCCGTCCATCGGTTGTGTCGAGCAGAAGCCGCAGCGTGACCGGACGGGCGGCGAGCGCCCCCAGCCTCAAGCGGCTGACGGAGTCCATGACTTCTTCTGCCTCACGTCCTTGGCGTTGAATCCACGCCTGTGCGTCCGAGCGCCGCATGGGGAGCAGTTCGAGCACCTCCAAGGTGTCCTGATCCTCCAGGACGTGGCCCTGCCAAGTTTCGTGCAGGCGGCGCTGGAGTGAACTTGGCCAAGCTCCCGTCCGGCACGCAATGCGCAGGAACATGCGCGACAGATCTCTGCCTGCAACTGCATCCGGGAGAGCGTCTGGCAGCGTGGAAACTCGGAGCAGACACTCGTCGAAGGAGTCGAGCAGGAGCCAGAGGCGCCCTTCCGCAGGCAACTCCGTCGCATGTGAGAGAGCCTCGCGGAGGTGGTCGTGGGATCCGACTCCACGGAGATCGATCAGGCGCACGAGGTCACCCGGATGCTGCAGCTTGAGCGCATCAGCGAGGCGCTGTAGTTCGGTGCTTTTGCCCATACCAGGCTCGCCCAGGAGTACCTGGACCCGCGTATCGGCGAGCGCGCCAGTCTCCGAGATTCCTGTTGCTACGACCTCGCTGGGCAGATCGAGGAAACCCTCAGTCGAAAGGTAGGACCCACCAAGCACTGTCCAGTGCCGCTGTGAATGGTGGGAGCAGGCGGCCTCTCGCTGCAAGGAGGTCCCCCTCGGGGAGCCTTGGTCAGCCTGTGTGCTGCCGACGAAGGAATCGGGATCGGGGCTCGGATCCGCAGTGTCTGACCGCCCATAGGGTGGGGCCGAACAGGACGCTGGCGACGCTCCCCTCACGGCCTGGGTGGCACCGATCGCTTGAAGCTCGTTGAACCGACCGCTGACAGGCCTGGGCACCGGCACGTCAACCAGCCTCATCCCTTCCCGCTCGGAATAGCCAGAAGAGGACTCGGGGTGCGCAAACTCCCAGCGCTCGCCCTCCACCAGCGTTCGCGACCAGCTCCGGACCCGCGTGACCGGGCCGTCCGCCCCCAAATCCACCAACTCGGCCCTGCCCCAGCAGTAGCCGAACCTCCGGTCTTCTTCACAGGTGCCGTAGTTCTTCAAGCCGCAGAGGCTGCGGGCCATGACCTCCGGCCAGTCGTCGTTGCTCTCCGAGCGTCGGACCTCGGCCCGGTTGTCGTGCAGATGTCCGAGGAGCACGGCATGGGCAGCGCTTGCGACGTGGCTGCGCCACCGCGGCAGATCCGCCAACCAGCTCGGGGGATGGTGCTGCAACAACAGGACCAAGTGGTGGGTATCGCGGAATGCGTCGGCTCCATCAGGTTCGAGAAGGGCGTGGGCTTGGTATGGCGACACGCTGACATGGCCTTGGTAGTTGTGCCCGCTGGCCTGGCGCCAAGCGCTGTTGAGGCCAAGCAGGCCCAGCTTGATGCCTCCGATCTCCACGCTCCATCGGGCATCGCCGGGGAGCTTGCCATAAACGAGCCCTGGAAGGCGCGGTGCCAGGCGCCGCTCCGCGAACGCTTGGTAGTCCGAGAACAGCGTCGCCACGGCGGAAGGTTCTCCAGTGAACAGCTTCTCGCGCATGGAGGCAGCGAGCTCATCGTTGCTGTAGAGCCAGGAGAGATTCTCGAGGTTCTTGGGTCGCGCCAGGTCGTGGTTGCCAGGCACCGCGAACACCGGGAGTTCACTCCCCAGCTTGCTATCGAGCCAGTTGAGCAACTCCTCCACCTGAGCGTACTCGTGGCCGTCGCCTTTGTAGGCGAGATCGCCCGTAAAAAGCACGAGGTCTGGAGAACCGATGATGTCTCGCATCCTCACGAGGTCACGACCGAGAGCGTCGCGCACAACGGGCCAATCGCGCGTCTCGCCCTTGGCGCCACGGTGCAGGTCGCTCAGATGGATCCAGTTGATGCCGGTAGAATGGTTGCGTGCGCCGTCGTCCGCGACTTTCTTGCTCCGTGGTCCTGCGCCCATGGTCCTACCCCGGTGCCCGTGGAGGTTGGTGAAGAGGGAGAGTCTACCACCTCGGTGTGAATACAAGATTCCAGATGGCGCCCGATCTGTAGCGGCTACACGTCCAGGTCCAGGCCCTCCTCGCTGCCGATCGGGTCACCAGCACGATCTGGAACCTGGCCCACCGCGCCGTTGGAATGACACGCTCAGGGGCACCCGCACAGGTGCCCCATGGACGGTGATTACGCTGCCAGACCAGCGCAGAGGAAGCCGAGCAGGTTGAGGGCCTGCCGCGAGCTGACCGCAGCCTGAGGCGTTCCCGCGGCAGCGGGTGAGCGGGCGTGAGCAGTTCCTCGAACGCGCCGGGCGACGTCGAGCTTGCTGCGCCGCCCAGAGGATCCCAGGACTGCGCAGGCCTGCTCATTGGCTCGTGCGCAGCTCCTCGCCCTACCACCCAGCCAGAGCCCGCAGCATCTTCACTGGCCAGGGTTTCTGCACAGTCGGGATCGCCCCGCCCGCGACGGCGGCCTGCATCTCATAATCGCCCCAGGGAGCGTCCGAAATACTGCCCAGTTTGGCGTCCTCACACTATGAACGGCTCCGCCAGGGACATTCCAGATGTGTGGGTGATAGGCCTCAATCGCACCAGCGAGAGCGCCGCACGCCCCGTTTTGGCTTGCTGGACGGTTTGAGGAGCCGCTCCTGAGACGGGATGGGCTTCCTGCAGGCTGATAGGCGGGACGGGAATGGCGTGTTTTTCCGGTAGCCCGCGCACAAGGCCCCCTCGCGAATGGACGCCTCAATGGCCTGGCCCGCTACGGCTCAGGGATCACCAGGTCCACGCCGAAGGTCCCCGCGCTCGTCATCAGTTCGCAGCGCCCGTGGGTCCCGAAAGGGGTGGAGGGATCCACTGGGGGCGTGGTCACCCACCAGCGCAGCTCCTCGTCGTCGGAGTCGTACCGGAGCGGGAGCGAGACTGTCGGCGCGCCGCCGTCGTACGTGACGGCCGCGCTGGGCTCGAAACCCTCGAGCGAGCTGGTGCAGGACGTCTCGCACAGATCCGTTCTACCGACGAGAGGGAGCGACATGGAACTGCCTCCACCAGTTGTCGGAATAGTACGTTCGGTGTGCTCGTCGAACCACTGCGAGTCCAGCCAGCCCCAGTCATCCTCGCAGACGGTCCAGGGCGGATCATCGCCGGTGTCAGTGTCCGCATCGCTATCAGCGTCGGCATCGCCGTCCGCGTCCGAGTCACCGTCCGCATCTGAGTCGGTGTCCGTGTCCGCGTCGCTGTCAGCGTCGGTGTCGGACTCGACCATCGTTCCGGTGTCCAACTTGTTGTCCAGGTCTGGCAGGCAGCTCGCGAGCAGGAGCAGCGAGGCGAGGGGAAGGCTCCGAGAGGTCATGCGGTCCTCCATCCAGCATCGAAGTGAGTTTCCCTCGGCACGGCACAGGCGTCAACAAGCGACGCCAACAACACGGCACGCGTGACATGGTTCGCCTGCAGCCACCCTGCGAGCCTGTGGGCATGACCCCTCCCCCGATCAAGGACTTGGTGGCGTCCATAGCCGCGCGGATTCGAGCACTCCGTCAAAGACGGTCGCTGACCCAGGAGGCCGTAGCCGAGAGAGCGGGCCTGCCAGTAGAAACCGTCTCGCGAGCCGAGAGAGGGCGCATGGTGCCGACCCTCGCCACACTCGCCGGCTTGGCGAGCGCGCTTGAGGTGAGCCTCGCCGACCTGGTAGATCCCAGCAGGCCGCTTCCGCCGCCGGACCTGCCCGATGAGGAGCGCCACTTGCTCGAGGCCTGGAAGTCGGCGAGTCCAAGAGCCCGCGAGCTGGTGATAGGGCTTCTCGAGGAACTCAGCGGCAAATAGCGCAGGCGACTCTCGACTCGATGCTCGTCACCTCCACCGCGGTGCCTACCTTCGCCTGGCAGCGGAGGCCCCATGGCACCGGACACCGACCCCACCGCCAGCCGCGAGGCCGCGCTCGCGTTCTGCAAGTCGCTCACCCCCGAGCGGGTCGAGCGCGCCCGCGAGCACCTCGGGGACATCGACTCGCCCCGGGACGCGGTCTACCGGCACTTCCATCATTCCTTCAAGCAGTACGGGCGCCTCCAGACGGGCATCCTGGCCGGCCTGCAGGCCATGGCCGCGCTGGTGAGCGACGATGACGGCGATCCGCTTCCGGTGCTCGGGCGAGCTGGGGTTCACGCCTGGCTGCTCGACGAAGCGCGCGCGGCACTCGAGCTCCGGTGGAGCCAGGAGCGGAACGAACCTTCGACCTGGCGGGCCGATATGCGCCAGCTCGCGAGCGCCTGGTTGCAGGTTGTCGAAGTCGCGCGTGCCAGCGTCGAAGCGGCCGGGGGAATGATCGTCGGCGAAGGGTTCCTGTGGGCGGAGCATCGGATCTTGAACGAGACCGACGCGCTATTTCTCGAGGTGTGGGAGCCGCTCGGAATCGCCTTCCGCCGTGCTTGGGGAGATCGGCACGCGATGGCGGAGCTGGAAGAGCGGTGCCGGGCAGCACTTCGGGGAGCTGGTCGGTAGGTCAGACCTCGTCCCACAGCGCTGCTACGTATGCAAGTTCGCCGATGAGCGCGGCTCGGAGTCGTGGTACCGGAACCGTGGGTGAGAAGAGACGAGACCTTCTGACATCGAGGACTGACATGGTACAGCCCTCCGGTGCTTCACCAGCCAGCGCGTTCGACATGAGGTGGGTGATGAGATCGACTCGCTGTTTGGTCAGCACAGGTGCCTTGAAGTAGAGCTTGACCAGGTGTGGGATTCCGTTGATCTCGAGGCCCATTTCGGGATTCACCCTCACCTCGACGCCGCTCGCTTCGAAGATAGCGAACGGGGGTTCGAACCATCGGAAGCTCTTTCTACCCCACCATTGGTGATAGCCGTTCACGGCTTCCGGGTAGTTGCGCACCTTCTTGGGATCAGTCAGATCATCGAGGATGCTGTGGACTTCGTCTCTCGAGGAGCCGCTCTGATGGAGCTGGACGAGGTGTTCGCGGAGGGGCTTGTAGAAGTCGAAGGCCGGCTGATACGGCGGGCGGTTCTTCGCCTGCGCTACCCTAGTTGCCTTGGGGGTTCCGCTCGCGGAGACGATGTCTACGAGTTCGGTCATTGAGAGAGGTCGCATTCTTCCTCGCATCATTCGAGAGCTACTTGCGGGGCGCTCTGCCCCTCGGCGGAATTCCCGGAAGCTCATCCACCCCTGGGGTTGCTGTTCATCCAGGGAACTCGGGTATTCCACTGATCTACCAAAACCTGTCCGGCTCTCGGCGGCCACACACATGGGAGAACCACGACCTGGTCTCACCTACCTGATCGTCGCCGGCCCGCGGACACGACGGAACTCGTCAACATCGAAGCCCCAGGCCCTGGCCTGTTCGTCGGCCTCGTCCTCCCTGTCGAGCCCATCACCGAGCCTACCGGACTCGAAGTGCCGGAGGTACCGGTGAGCGAACTCGTGGGCGACGATGGCAGCAGCTACCTCGCGGGGAAGAGCGCGGAGGAGGTCTCCAGCGAGCCAGACCTCCCCATCCTCATTGACCTCGCGGGCTTCGCCCGAGATCGTCCCGCGCTCGAAGAGGTGGCCCAGCTCGCCTTCGTCGAGTTCCATCACCCGCCCGATGCGGTGGAGCACCCCAAGAACCAACTCGATCAGCCAGTCGGTCCGTAGGTCGTGGTGGAAGAAGACATACTCGAGCAGCTCGCGGTCGGTCCCAGTCATTGTAGGCCTCCGTGGCAGAACATACTGGAGATTCGCACCTGGTGACAGACGGCGGGTGTGCCCCTCGCGGTCGGACAGTTTTTGGCACCGCGGCGTGCGAGAGTGCTCCGTGCCCCCTCGGTGATCCATGAACTTTCCCCATTCGAATCGCTCCCCAGACTCCATCCCCACCGGCTTCGCAGGGCTCGACCTGGACCAAGGCGTCCTTCGCCCCGGCTCCGTGACCGTGATCGCCGGGCGGCCGGCGATGGGCGTCACCACGCTTGCGCTCCAGATCCTCGCGCATGCCGCTCAGGTCGAGGGGGTCGCCGCGAGGTATGTCTACCCGAGGCGTCCGAAGGGAGTGGAGCCTCCCCATCGATGGGTAGCGATCCGCCATGGCGAGGACCCGTACCGGGTCGCGCTTCGCGGCTACGACCAGTTCGTTCTCGGTGAGCTCGTCAAGCACCCCAACGTCCTGTTCCAGCCGTGCGGTGGCCTGCCGTGCGCGGAGGTGGTCGAGCCCGTGCTCGAACAGGAAGGCCGCACGCGGCTCGCCATCGTGGATCTCCGGCCCGCCATCACTCCCCAGCGCTGGTCGGACCATCTGGCCGAGTTTGCGATCACGGTGTACCGGCTCGAGCAGTTCGCCTCCACCCACTCCGTGGCCGTCGTCCTGCTCTCGTCGCTGCCTCGCAGCATCGACAGACGACGGGACAAGCGCCCGGAACTGGACGATGTCCAGCGCGCGGGCATCCCTCGCGAGTACGTGGACGTCGCCGTCCTGCTCTACCGGGACGGGTACTACGGGGAGCCCGCTGGCGCAGACGACGCCACGGAGGTCCAGGTGGTCGATCCAGGTGGGCGTGCTCTACGGGTCGTGCACCTGGGCTTCGGGCGGGATCGCTTCGTCGAGCTGGCGGGTGATGCCACTGATGCCTCAACGGACGAGAAGTCGTAGCGGCGAAGGCCGGGCCAAAACCCCCACCGCCCGAAGAGGGTGTTCACACCCGGGCCACCAACAGCCCGTACGCCTCCATTCCCGTTCTTGAATCCCTGTTGGTTTTGGTCTGGTTGCGGAACGTCCCTCTGGACGACCTGCCTGCAGGCTGATCGGCAGGCCGCGGGAGGGGGTCTTCTGGACCGGGGCCTCGACGGCCAACGACACAGCCGCGGCCCGGGGGCTGGCGGGACGTAGGAGGCCTCCCGGCGCCCTTGGGGCCGTACAGGCGCTTGGGGGCAGCCGGCAGCTTCGTCCGACGCGGGCGCACCCGACACGTACGAATCCCTCGGTACCCCATGGTACACTTCAAAGAGGTGGGCCAAGTAGAGCACACCATGGGCGAGGGAGCGCCAGCGGCCCACATCGTGTCGTAGCAGGAGGCGGACATGGCCAAGCAGACCAAGGGGCGGTGCCCCCGATGCGGCCGCCTGCTTGCCAAATCCGGCATGACCAGGCACCTGCCCACCTGCCTTCCAAGCTCTCCGACGCGGACGCTCCACCTGTCGGTGCAGAAGCGCGCCTACTGGCTCCACCTCGCCGCGGCGCCTGACCTTCGCCTCGAGGAGTTGGAGGCGTTCCTCCGCGTCTTTTGGCTCGAGGGAAGCGGTGACCTGGGCGTGTTCGAGCATCGGAGCAGGCGCTTCATTGACGAGAGATGGCTGCCTTGGTGGACCTTCGGCTACTCCACCCGATCATGCGTCACCGAAGTCCTGAGGCCCGGCGAGAGCTGTGAATACGTGTACGGCTTCGGAACTCCCACAGTGCTCCAGGTCACGCTGCGGAGCCATTGCCCCGAGCTGACGCCCGGTACGCGCATCGAGGTGTTGGTCCAAAACGAGCCACCCGACTGTTTGTGCCGGAAGTGCAACGAGAACCCGGGCGTTCACCGTAGCGAGATGGGCTGCTACCTCCTCTGCGATTCCTGCTACGAGGCCCACGCCTACCCCAATGCAGCACATGCGGAACCCCTCCCTGTCAGGAACAGCCCGCGCTGGCTGGACCAGACGGGTGACGTACCCGACGGTGGCTTCGTGCGCTGGCCTCTGCCGGGCCTGGACCCGCGTCCTGGGAGTACGGTACCCGTGCCACCCGGACGCAACTTGGCAGAGGTGCTGGCCGACCCTCTGCTGGACCGGCTCTTCTCACGACCAATACCGTTGAAGCGCAAGCGCAAGACTGCGCTACGCGGCATGCGGCCCGAGGTGGTGGCTGGGCTCATGGTTGGCCGGTTGGAGGAACGACGGCTCCCCGATGCCAGCCCATCCAACCTGCAGGATGCTCTCACCGACATGGGCGAGATGTTGGGCAGGCGCGGCAGGCGATTGCATAAAGCGCAGCTACGGAAGGTGGTCTTCGACCGGCGTCAGGTGTTCATCGTGCGATCCCGCGCGTCCTCCATCCTCTACCATGTGGTACCAGGCATCAGACGTGCGCTCCACGACGACCTGATCGACGAGGCAAGGCCCGACCGCCACCGTGAAGTTGCGGCGAGTATCGCCCGGCACACCGGTTGGTCGGGCGCGGGCCACCACATCATCGCGGACCTGCTCGAGGACGCCCCGCTTGACGAGAGGCCGGCGATCCTGCACGCGATCCACGATGCCTGTTCGGAGCGAGGGGAGGGCACGGGAATGCTCCTCGACGCCGCATTCCAGCGTCAAGGGCTGATTTCGCTCCGTCCGGTCATGGTCGAGATCCTCGTCGCGCAGCCTGACTACACTGCGACACAAATACTGCAGGAACTGTACTTCTCGATCGAGGATCCCGAGGAGGCCAAGGCGTACAAGCAGGCCTACGAGCAGGCCTGGGCCAAGTGGCACCGCCGGCAGTCCCGGTGAGGTGGGCTCTTGACCGCGTTGCGCGCATGGTGGACAGCCCTATTGAACAGGCACCTGGCCAGCCGATGGGGTGACTGGCACCGAGATACTGTTGTCAGAAGTCGAGCGCCTCCGACAATCCGTGGATCAGCGAGACCTTCGCCCGCCTCTCGATACTGCATCTCTCGAGCAGGACGAAGACCTTCTTGTCGCGCTTCTTCGCGACAAAGACAGCACGGCTCCAGCCCACGCCGACGTCCGCTTCCTCCACGACCTGCATGGTTGTCTGCCACCCTCGGCGCTCCGTGGCCTTTCGGTAGAAGCTGAGCGAGTTCGCCCCGATCTGGCCCGCCACGCGCCTCGCTGTACAGGCGCGATTCCAAACGTACGAGCTGTCCTCTTCGGCAATGAGGAGTCCAAACACGCTCCTTCGGGCTCCCAAGGAGGATAATGCGCATTCCCGCGATGCTCTCTCGCGTCCGGGATTGTGGGAAGCCGGCAGGTTCCTAGTTCAAGATGCTCCCGCCGGCCAGGAACGGATCCACCTGGTTGCGTGATCGCAGGGCCAG
>CAZHIK010000068.1:14367-16778 GCA_964532635.1 uncultured Enterobacterales bacterium | reverse complement strand
CTCGCGGGCCTCGGCCTCGCGGGCCTCGGTGGCCTCGGCCTCGGTGGCCTCGGCCTCGGGGGCCTCGGCCTCTTCCTGGACGCTCTCGGCCTTCTTGCGGCTCTTCTCCTTCTTCGGGGCCTCGGGCTCTTCGACGGTGGCGCTGCGAGAGGAGCGGCCGCGGGTGGAGAGGTCATCGAGGGACCACAGGTCCCACGCCTCGACGCTGTTCTTCTTGGCACGGCCGCGCAGGTAGAGGGTGGCGGTGGCGCCCAGGCCCACCGCTGTGATGCCCAGGCCCGCCATGGCCACGCCGTTCTTGGAGCGCAGGTTGTCCTGGACCTCGGCCTGCTGACCGAAGAGGATCCATGCCGACTCGTAGTCCTGGTCGTCGATGGCCGACTCGTAGCTTCCGGTGAGATCGTCCAGCTCGGCCCGATCCCCGAAGGTGCGGGCGAAGGAGACCCCGGACAGGCCCAGGGCGGCCACGGTGGCGCCCGCGGTACCCAGGGCGCCCCAGTGGGCGAGGGGAACGGCGTCGGCGCGGGCCTTGCGGCGCTCCCAGTCCTCTCGCGCCTCTCGCACGGCGGCGGCGCGGGACATGGACTCCCAGACCAGGCTGGTGTCGGAGGTCTCTCCGGGCTCGGGTTGGAAGCTGACCTTGCCCTCGCCAAGGACGGGGTGGGAGACCGCGATGGTGTACTCGCCCGGGGGCAGGTTCTGCAGCAGCACCGGCTCGGCGATGCCCACGCCGCCTTGCTCCTGGGCCACGTCGTCGCGGGGGACCGATGTGGTGGTGAGCTTGGCGCCTTCCGGGGAGCCGGCCAGGGAGAGGCGACTGCCAGCGGGGATGCCCGCGATGCGCACGGCGCCGGGCAGCTCTTCGCGGATCACCACGGGCTGGCTGGCGTCGACCTCGAGTGTGATCAGGAACTGGCGCTTGCCGCTGGGGCCGTCCAGGGCCACCACTACGCGTCCGGCGGTGACCTCGAGGGCGCCCTCGGCCTCGGGCTCCAGCTTCACGCTCATGTCGGTGACCGTGACGCGCACGCCCTCGGGCCAGTCTTGCAGGTCCAGCTGCGCGGTACCCAGCCACTCGAGCTCGGCATCGAGCCTGGCCTGGCGGCGAGCCCGGATGGGCTCGAGGGTGGTCTCGAGGGGCCTGTAGCCCACACCGGTGGAGCCGAGGTCCAGGGCGACACCGGCGGGCACGTCGGTGAAGGTGTAGCGGTTGCCCTTGACCGTGTCGGGCCCGAAGGGCTCGCCTTGGGGGGGATCGATGTTGAGGGTGGGGGCTCGGTCGTCTTGGATGCCCTTCACTGTGAGCCGGATGCTGCCCGACTCCGACTCGATCTCCCGGATGAGCTTGGCGATGTCGGGATCATCGTCCCCCGCAGCCACGGACTTGCGGTAGGCGCGCACAGCCAGGCGGGTGTCCCCGGCCTTCATGGCCGAGTCGCCCTCGGTGCGGAAGGGCATGTACTTGGCCCGGCGGGCTTGCTCTTCGCGTCGCTTGCGCTCTTCCTCTTCGCGCTTGCGCTGCTCGGCGGCCAGGCGGCGCTCCTCTTCGGCCTGTCGCCGGGCTTCCTCTTCGGCCTCGCGGCGGGCTTCGGCCTCGGCGCGCTTGCGCTCTGCTTCCTCGCGGCGGGCCTGCTCGGCGGCCTCGCGGCGAGCTTTCTCTTCGGCCTCGCGGCGGGCCTGCTCTTCGGCCTTCTCGCGCTCCTCTTCCTCGGCGCGCCGGCGGGCTTCCTCGGCGGCCAGGCGGCGGGCTTCCTCGACCTTGCGCCGGGCTTCTTCTTCCAGGCGCTTGGCCTCGGCCTCGAGGCGTGCGGCCTGGGCGGCCAGGTCTTCGGCCTGCGCCTCTTCGCGCCGACGGGCTTCCTCTTCGGCGCGGCGAATGGCCTCTTCTTCTGCGCGGGCCAGGGCCTCGTCCTCCTCCTGCTGGCGGCGGCGCTCTTCGGCCTCCCAGTCATCCTCCTGGTCGTCTTCCCAGTCTTCCCGCTCGTCGTCCTCCCAGTCGTCCTCGTCCTCCCAGTCGTCCTCGCCTTCCCAGTCGTCCTCGTCCTCGACGATCGCGTCTTGTTCGGCCCACTCCAGCTCTTCGACGTTCTCCCAGTCCAGATCGTCGTCGCGCTCTTCTTCTTCGCGGCGCCGGGTCTCCTCCAGCTGGCGACGGCGCTCCAGCTCGGCTTGGAGCCGCTCCTCGGCCCGACGTCGAGCGTCGCTCGCGCTCGCGCTCGTCGAGCTGGAGCTGCTGCTCGATGAGCTGCCGCGCTGTAGGTCCTCCGCCCAGATCATGCGGAAGTTGTCCAGCTCCCAGTCGCAGGTCAGCTTGCCCTTGCTCTGTCCACGGATCTCGAGGCTGTAGCGCATGGTGCGGCCCGTGAACTCGTCCTCTCGGAAGTCCACGCGGTAGAAGCCGACGGCGAACT
>CAZHIK010000068.1:0-14357 GCA_964532635.1 uncultured Enterobacterales bacterium | reverse complement strand
GACGGCTTCTACCGCGTGGACTTCCGAGAGGACGAGTTCACGGGGGTCATGCCCTGGTACTGACCGTTGATGTAGACCATCAACGGTTCGTCGGCCGAGTCGACCTTGACCAGGGCCGCCTGGGCCATGGCCACCATCAGTGCGAGGAAGATCAGCATGGGCCCTCCCGGCCCGGAACGCCCACGTCCTTCGGCGATCGCCGGGAGTGGGTAGGAAGAGCAGAGAGTATACCAGTGCTCGAAGTTCAGAGGTCCCCTCGTTGTCCCCGAGCCGCTTTCGTGCGAGGCTTCAGCTTGTCTCGAGCTCACTCCGAGGACGCCATGACGAGGCTCTCTCTACTTGCCAGCCTTCTGCTGACGGGCTGTGTGTGGATCACGGACGGCGATCACGAAGACCGCATGGACCTGGACGCCGATGGCCTGCGCTACGAACAGGACTGCGACGATGACGATCCAGCCGTTGGCGCGCCGCCCACCTGGTACAGCGACAGCGACGGTGACGGCTACGGCGATCCGGCCTTCGCGGTCGAGGCTTGCGAGGCCCCTTCCGGCGCGGTGGAGCAGGCCGGCGACTGCGACGACGCGGACGCGGCGGTGCACCCCGAGGCCGATGAGGTCTGCGACGATGTGGACAACGACTGCGACGATCTGATCGACGACGACGACGACAGCCTGACCGATGGCGAGAACTGGTACGCCGACCTCGACGGTGATGGCTTCGGTGGCTGCCTCGAGGAGCCGGTCGTGGCTTGCGAGCAGCCCTCCGGGACCACCAGCGAGGAGCTGGCGACCGATTGCGAGGACGACAACCCGGACTCCTACCCCGGCGCTCCCGAGTACTGCGACGGGATCGACAACGACCAGGATGGCGAGGTCGACGAGGACGCCCTGGACGCGACCACCTGGTACCTGGACGGCGACGAGGACGGCTACGGCTCCGACGACGACACGACCACCGCCTGTGACGAGCCCACGGGCTACGTCGATGTGGGCGGCGACTGCGACGACGGCGACGCGGCCTACAACCCCGGTGCCAGCGAGGACGACTGCACGGATCCCAACGACTACAACTGCGATGGCTCCGTCGGCTACACCGACGACGACGGTGACGGCTGGGCGGCCTGCGAGGAGTGTGACGACGGCGACGCCTCCATCTACCCGGGCGCGGATGAGTACTGCGACGGAGCGGACAACGACTGTGACAAGGAGATCGACGAGGAAGCCGTCGATGCTCCGACCTGGTACATCGACAAGGACGGTGACGGCTTCGGGGATGCATCCAGCACGGTCACAGCCTGCGATCAGCCCAGCGGCTACGACGACGATCCGGACGACTGCGACGACAGCGATGCCACCATCAAGCCCACAGCCTCGGAGTACTGCGACGGTGTCGACAATGACTGCAATGGGCTGACGGACGATGCCGATCCCGCCGTGATGGACGCCTCGGACTGGTACCCCGACGCGGACTCCGACAGCTACGGCGACGCTGCGGCCGCGGCCCTCGTCGCTTGTGATCAGCCCACCGCCTACGTGATGGACAACACCGACTGCGACGATGCCGACGCCACCGTCAGCCCGAGTGCGGCGGAGGAACCCGGCGACACCTGCTTCGACGCGGTGGACAACGACTGCGACGGCAACGCCGACACCACCGACAGCGACTGCGCCGCCTGCCCCGACAGCTGCGCAGGTGAGGTCTGTCTCTATGTGGACGGGAACCTCGAGGCCTCTCAGAGCACTGCCCTGGCGGCCTCCATGGCGAGCATCGACAGCCTCGCGCTGAGCGGTGGGGTGTTCGACCAGGTGCTGGTGGGAGCCGCCGGCACCGTGGTCGCGGCCGAGGACTTCTCCGCGGGCCCGGGCTGCTTCACCGGCGGCGTCCCGGCCGCCGGCGGTGTGGACGCCGCCAAGGGAGCCTCCTGCGCCTTCACCGCCATCGATCTCTCCGGCGGTGACTGGGTGGTCTCGGTGGATGTGATCGGTGGCAGCCCCGACGCCGGGCTCGCTCTGATGAGCGGCGCCACGAGCGGCAGCACCTGGTACGACTGGACCACCGCACCCGTGCTGGACGACGGCGACGGCAACACGGTGGCCTTCACCAGCGGCGCGCCTGTCCCCGTGGTCGACCACCAGGTGGTGATGTGCGGGACTTCGCCGTGAGCCGGGGCCGCTAGCCCTCTTCGTCCCGCAGCGCCTCGAGCAGGCTCGTGACGTTTGGCTGGGTGCCCGCCACAGGCCGATCCGTCTCGAGCAGCGCCGGGGTGCCCGTCTCGACCAGCAGGCGGCGCAGGCGCAGGGGAACCACCGGTGTGCCGGTGCGCTGCTGCTCGGCGGCGCTGACCAGGGCCAGCACGCCGGCGATCTGGGCGGCTGCAGCGGTGGCGCCTTGGAACCACTGCACCAGGTGGCGGTGGGTGCCCGACGGCTTGGTGGTGTAGATGGGCGCTGGAGCGTGCAGATCGATGCGGCTGCCGTAGGCTCCCCAGATGCGGGATGACTGGGCTGGCGGGGGCAGGGGGTGGCGCATGTAGCCGGTGGCGATGATCGCCCCCGAGTCGCGCTGGCTGCGGTCGAACAGACCGCCATGCTCGGGGTCGTCCAGGTCCACCCGGCCGTCCCCGGCGCCTTGGACCACGTGGATGCCGGCGGCCACGGCCAGCTGTATGGCGGCGAAGCTGGCGGGGTCGGCCTCTGCGGGTAGGGCTCGGCCGGTGTGGCCCAGCAGCAACACGTCGCCTGGACGGAGCTTGGTGCTGGCCGCGTGCACAGCGTCGGCGGTGCTGTGGATGGTTCCCTCGCTCCCTTGGCGGGTCCACGGGCGCACGAGGAGAGCCTCGGCGCGGGGGCAGAGCCCCACCAGGTCCGCGTGGATGGGCTGGGAGAAGAGCACCCCCAGGGTCCAGGTCCCCAGGCCCCGGTCGTTGGGATCGGGATCGCGCAGATCGCGGATCTTCGTGTGGCGGTAGTCGGGGTGGTTGCTCTGGTAGCCGGGGACCAGGATGGCGATACGCACGCCCAGGCCCGCGTGGGCGGGCCAGGGATCGGTGTCGAAGACCGCCATTCCGCCAGGGGGCTCGCCCAGGTTGGGCTGCCACATCACCTCGCCGGGGATGCGGGCCAACTCCTTGACGGCTCCCTCGGGTGGGTGGCGGTCGGCGGGATCGGGACAGGTGGTGATGTCGGGCGCCGGGCCCTCGCCCCAGGCTTCGAGCAGGTCCGCGGCCTCGAAGGGCATGTTGGTGCGCACTCGCAGGTAGCGGGTGAGATCGGGGAGGTCGGCCCCGTCCTGCTGCACCAGCACCCTCCGTCGGGCCAGCACCTTGCTCGGCTTTGCCTGGACCTCGGGGGCGGCCCAGGCCACCATGGGACGGTCCAGGAGGTCGACCATCGCCTTCAGGCGCGCGATGCCCTGGCGCTGGTGCTCGATCCGGGCTTCGTCGTCGTCGCCTGGGCACGGAGGCAGGGTGAGGAGCAGATGCCGCGGTGCCTGCCGTCGCCGGGAGGAGCCGGTTCGCGAGGAAGAAGGCTTGCCGCGGGGAACCATTGACAGAGTCTAACCGCGGTCCGGACCCGTGGTGCGGCCCTAGTCGATCCCCGTGTCGGCGGGTACGCTGGCGGTCACGGGGATCTCCACCAGGGTGCTGTCATCCTCGGCGTCGGGATCGTTCCACTCGAAGCTCAGGGTGCCCGCCCAGCTGTCGCTCTCGGCGGGGGTGATCTCCACGTAGAGCATGGCCGAGGCGTTGGGGCCCACGGTCATGCCGTCGTCGTAGCGAGCCACGAAGGGCTCTGTGACGGTGATCTCCGACAGCACCAGCTCGGCGCTGCCTGGGTTGCCCACGGGCAGGGCCTCGCGGGCGGTCTCGCCGAGGGTGAGCTCCCCGAAGTCGATGGCGTCCTGGGACAGCTCGAGGCTGGCGGCACCCGGGGCTTCGGTGTCGTCCACACAGGTGGCGCACTCTGGGCCGTCGTCGCAGCCTCCGATCAGCAGCAGCGCGAGGGCCAGCGCCCTCGCTGCGTCGGTTCTGGGGGTGTTCATGATCGTCTCCTGGCCCTGCCGTGGTGGAGCATACCATCGAGCTGTGTGGGTGGTGGCGTTGTCAATCGTATCGGGCTCATGTCTAATGGGGTGGCGTGCCCATGGAGGTCCTATGCTCCGCTTCTTCCTCTTCGTCACCCTGCTCACTCTGCCCCTGACCATCAGCGCATGTGGTGCCAAGAAGAAGCCGCCGGTTCCCGTGCCGGGAGAGGTCGATCCGGAGACTCCGGATCCGGAGCCTACGCCCGACAACCCGCGCCGCTGATCCCACAGGGAGTGCTCGTCGCGGTCCACGACCGCGGGCGGTGGTGCTATGGAGGTGGCGTTCCGTGAGCCGTGGAGTGCCCATGTCCATCCGCCGCGCCCTGCTGCGCTCCCCCGCCGTCCTGCTCGCCTTGGTTCTGCCGGCTTGTGCCTGGCACCACCCTCGTGATTCCTCCTCCCACTTCCCCGAGTCCCCCATCGTGATGGGCCACCGGGGTGCTCGCGGGCTGGCCCCCGAGAACACCGTGCCGTCCTTCGACAGGGCCGTGGATCTGGGCGTGTCTTTCGAGCTGGACACCATGCTGTGCGCCTCGGGCGAGCTGGTGGTGATCCACGACTGGGACCTGGATCGCTTGGCCGGAGTCCAGGGCAAGGTGGCCGAGACCTCGTGGTCCGAGCTCTCCAAGCTCGATGTGGGAAGTCACTTCTCCGCCGACTTCACCGGAGCGCGGATCCCCCTGCTGGCCGATGTGCTGCGGGAGGTCACCCCCCACGTGCTGGTCAACATCGAGGTCAAGGCCGACCGCGACACTGACAACGGACTGGTGGCCGACAAGCTGGTCACCTTGCTCGAGGGGCTGGAGGTGAAGGATCGGGTGATCATCACCTCGTTCAGCCCCCTGCTGCTCGAGGCTGTGCGGCTGCGGGACCCCTCCCTGCTGCGCGGTCAGATCTACCGGGCCTTCGGGGCCTACGAGGACAGCTCCTTCATGACCAAGCTGGTGCTGTCCAAGCTGCTGTTCAACAAGAAGTCCCAGCCCGACATGCTGATGATGGACCACGACCGGGCCAAGCCCCGCTACGTGCGCAGGATGAAGCGCCGCGGCTACCGGGTCTTCACCTGGACCGTAAACGAGCCCGAGCGGGCCATGGAACTGTTCGCCATGGGTGTGGACGGCGTGATCACCGACTACCCGGACAGGATGCTGCCGCTGCTGGACGGCGGAGACTGATCCTCACTTCCTCCGCGCGATGTACAGGTCGGCCTCGAGCATCTCCCCCGGCCCCTCCGTGTAGTAGTGGTGCACGAAGATGACGTCGCCATCGTCGGTGATGGTGGGCTCGCCGGCGAAGCTCGAGACCACCTCCTGGGCCTCGCCCCAGACCCCGTCCACCCGGATGCTGCGCCACACCGCAGGGCCAGGCTGACCCTGGTTGCTGGTGCCGTTCCACCACAGCTCGTCATCGTCGGGGCCGAAGGCAGGCATCATCTGGGTGGCTTCGTCGTTGGGCGGGGCGCCGGCGTTGTCGGCGGCGGTCCAGCCTTCGCCGTCGTGGGTGGCGTACCAGAGGTCTTGCCCTCCCTCGCCGCCGTCGCGGTCGGAGCCGAACCACAGCTCGTCGCCGTGCAGGTGCAGCTCGCCCGGTAGCAGCTCGACATTGATGGCCTCGCCGGCGTTGTCGGGCTCGTCGCAGTCCGCGCCGTCGCAGGGGGCGATCCACCAGTCGATCTCGTTGTGGTTGCCGCCTCGGATGGAGCAGAACCACAGCTCGCCGTCCTGCCAGGCCCCGCAGCCGTCCATGGACTCGCCGGAGCGCTTCGCCAGCTTCACCCGTTCCGGCTCCCCATCGCCGCCGTCGGACCACCAGATGCCGGTGACCCCGTCCAGGACCTGCATGGTCACGTCGATCTGGGGGTCGGGGGTGAAGAAGAAGTACAGGCCTTCGCCCGGCACCCAGAAGGGGGAGTCCTCGGCGCCGGCGGAGTTGACAGGGCCTTCCCAGGGCACGGGATCCTCGAACTCGTCCTCCATGCCGGGGCCGAGCACCGGCGGGTAGACGTCGTCGTCGGGATCGACCTTGGTGAGGCCCTCGAGGGAAGGGTCGCGCTCGAGGAAGCCGTCGTCTGGGTTGCATGCGGCAAGCATCAGGGCGGCGAGGGGGGCGGTTCGGACCATGGGGCCTCCGATCCCACCATGGTATCCGAAGGCGCGTCGCGTTCGCGAGCTTGTCCAACTGCGGTCGTTTTCGCGCTATGTAGGGGGCAGGAGATCAACCATGTACTGGACCGTCCTTTTGTTCGTGTGCCTTCTGTCCGGCTGTCTGCGCGTCTACTGTGGAGAGGGTACGCACCTCGATGGCCGTGCGTGTGTGCCAGACGAGGACACCGCTGTAGAGGGCGACACGGACACGGACACCGACTCGGACAGCGACTCGGACTCCGACTCGGACAGCGACGCTGACGCCGACAGTGATGCCGACGCTGACGCCGACGCCGACACCGACGCCGATACCGACACCGACCCCGAAGGATCGTGCGCCCGCCCCATCGAGCTCGACTTCTCGGGCATCACCACGCCCTTCACCCTGCCCCACAGGGCTCGCGGCACCTACACCGATCAGGTCGACTGCTTCAGCACCTGCGCGCCGGGCACGGGCAACAACACGGCACGGGACATCGTCTACCGTGTCACGACAGACCGGATCGCAACCATCGAGATCACCACCAGCGGCGAGACCGGCGCCGATCACGTGATCACGGTGCACGCCGACTCGGAATGCGGAAACCCCGACGAGCTGGCCTGTGTCGATGACGTGGGAGAAGGCGAGGGAGAGACCATCGAGTGGACCACCGGCAGCGGGCTGGAGAGCCGGCTGGTGTCCATCGGCGAGGCCATCGCGACCACCTCCCAGTACGCGGTCTCCTGGGCCTACGTCCCCGAGTCCGACACGGACACAGACGTGGACGCAGACACCGACACTGACACGGACACCGAGTTCGCACCCTAGTCAGAAGCTGTACTTGACCTCGGTGAAGACCCGGCGCTCTTCCTTCATGGCACCGAAGCGGGTGTCGTCGGGGCCGCCGAAGATCAGCGCACCGGCCAGCACGGTCAGGCCGTCGGCGGCACGCCAGCTGGCGTAGGCCAGCTCCATGTGGTCGCCATCGGGTAGACCCTGGACCCCCACCACGCTCAGGGAGAGCAGGTCCTTCCAGGTCCAGGACATGCGCTCCACCAGGCCCCAGGCGTCCATGGGGTCGACGTCGGGATCGGGATCCCCCAGGGCCTGCAGGGCCGCGACCTCTTCGTCGGCGTCGTAGTGCCACAGGTGGTTCGAGGTGCCCTGGACGGTGACGTTGAAGTTGGGGTGCGGCACCCAGGTCAGGCCAGCCACCGAGTACAGCTCGGGGTTGCGCACGGTGGGATCGTCGCCATCGAGGTCCTCGGTCCAGTATTGAGCCACCTCGACCTTCAGCAGCACCTGGCTGCCCATGGCTCGGCTCATGTCGCCACCCACAGCGTTCATCATCCCGTAGTGGGGCTCGAGGAACATGAAGGGGTCCTGCTCCAGGTCGATGACCATGGACATGCCCGGGCGCTTGTCCATACCGTGGAAGGCCATCACCGAGGCATCGAAGCCCAGGAACAGGGCGGAGAGGCGGGCGCCCACGTCGCCGTGGGCGATGTCCCGGGGGGGCAGGACCGGATCGCCTATGCCGATCATGTCGGTGGCCATGGCGTCCAGACCCATGGCGTGGGGCTGGGGCCAGGGTGCCCAGACCAGGTCGAGGCTGGCGTCGCCCAGGTAGCCCATGGCCCGGACGGCCCAGGGGGCGATGCGGTAGTCCTCGAGCTCGTTCGAGATGTTCACGTAGTCCCAGGGTGTGAACAGGTCGGTGGGGTTGGCCCAGTCGGTCTGGCCCCAGAAGACGTACTGCTTGCCGAGGGTCAGATCGAAGTGCTGGGGGTGCAGTCCCACCTTCAGCTCCACCGGCAACAGGGACAGCTCGGCGGCTCGATCGCTGGGATCAGCAGGGTCCGCGGCGGCGGCCTCGAGGTCCAGGTCGAAGGTGGCTCGGAAGTCCGCCGGCCCCTGACGCCCCGACGCGTCCAGCTGCAGCCGCGAGAGCGCATCCACCACCACCGGCTCGGCCAACCCCACCGAAGCGGTGGCCTTGGCGTAGCCGTGCAGCTCGATGGCGTCGGAGGCGTGTGCCGGGAACGCCGCGAACAGACTCAACACGGCGAACTTGCGGGAGGGGATGAACCCCTCCCCTACATTGCGAAGACCCATGTAGGGGCGGGGTTTACCCCCGCCCGCCAGCGACGAGCGCCAGGAAGCTCTAGAACCCATTCTGCAGCGCCCGCTTGGTGAACCAGCTGGGATCGACGCCTTGGTCGACCTTCAGGTCCGACATGGTCATGCGGCTCGAGTGCCCTGTGCCCAGGTCGGTCATCAGCATGTCGGTGGCGAAGGGCACATCGCCGAACATCTCGATCTTCTGAACATCCATGCGGCGGGACAGCGCCCCCTGGCGGTCGTAGAACTCGGCCTTGCGGGTGGTCTTCAGCTCGGTGTCGATGAACCAGTGCACCTTGGACAGGCCGGTGTCCTTCTGGATCTTGTCGCTGGCGGGGGTCGCGATGACCTCCTGGCAGGCGTGGCCGTCGACCTCCGTGGTCGCCCCCAGGGTCCAGGTCCACTCGTCGATGTCGGGGCTGCCGATGTCGTCGTAGGTGAAGTCCGACGACATGAAGTTGCCCTTGCGACCCGAGCCCACGATCTTGTTCGCCCGGTGCAGGGCCGGGATGTAGATCCACCGCTCGTCCTCCATGCTGGCGTGGCCCAGCATCAAAAACGCATTGCCGCGCATGTCGGCGGGCTCCTGCATGTAGAGGATCATGTCGCTCTCGCCCTCGTCGTTGTCCCGCGAGGCCATGCGGAAGACCCGCTTCTTGACGGTGCCGCTCTTGGAGATCAGCTCCAGGGTGGCCTGGCCCTGCATGTCCGAGAAGCCAGCGCCGTCGAGCACACTCTCCATGAAGTCCCGGCCGTCTCCCTCGGCGGCGTGTGCTGTGGATGTCACGGCGGGCAGAAGCGCCAGCAGCAGCAGGACCACGATGGTGCCCTTGCCGAAGCGCTCGGCCGCCTTGGGGCGCAGCCCGGTGAAGATGAGGGGCAGGATCGTGAGGGCGCCCAGCGCCGAGAACGCCATGATGAGGCTGATGAGCAGGCCCATGGTCTGCACTCCGCGGAAGGAGGCCAGCAGCAGCACGAGGAAGCCCCCGGCCACAGCCAGCGCGTTCATGAAGATGGCGACACCGGCCTCGCCCATGGTGTGCCGCAGCGCGGCCACCGGCTCGCCTTCGCGCCCGAAGTCCTCCCGGTAGCGGTGCACGAAGTGGATGCCGTAGTCCACGCCCACGCCGATGGCCATGGAGGCCACCCCCATGGTCATGAGGTTGATGTCCAGGCCGAACAGGCCCATGAGGCCGAAGTTGAAGAACAGGGCCACGAACAGGGGCAGGGTGTTGCACAGGCCGAGGGCCCCAGAGCGGAACTGCACCGAGGTGAGGATGAAGACCAGCAGCAGGGAGACCAGGATGCTGACGCTCTGGCCTTTGGTGATCAGATCGTTGACCGCCAGCATGAGCACCGCCATTCCGGTCATCTCGACGTCGGCCTTGGCCTGGTGCTCGTCCAGCCAGGCGCCTACGTCGGCCACGATGCGGTCCATGTCCTTCTTGCGGTCGGACTTCAGGAACACGGTGACCTTGGCGGAGCCGAAGTCGTCGGTGACGAAGTTGGCCAGGTCTCCGGGCTCGCCGCTCATCTCGAGCAAGGAGAAGTAGCCCGCGATGACGTCGGCGCCGGCCACTTCGCGGGTGATGGGCACCTCGATCTCGTTGCCATCCTCGTCGAGCTGGTAGTCGATGCCCTGCTCGGTCTCCACGGTGGCGGGCAGGCGATCGTAGGCGGGATCGCCGGCGTGCATCACCCGGTTCATGCTGGTGAGCATGGGCACGATGCTGGATGAGCCTCCCACTTGATCGAGGCCTTCGGCCCAGGCCTGGAACTCCTGCACCAGGGCCAGGAACTCGGGGTCCTTGACCGTGTCGGGGTCGCCCTCGAAGACCACCTGCAGGTTGGTGACCCCCGCGAAGTTGTCGTTGAAGAACTCGCCCGCGATGCGGATGGGGTTGTCCTCGGGGAAGTTCTCGTTGACCGACGTCTCCACCTGCACCATGGTGGCGCCCCAGATGGACAGCCCCACCAGGGCCAGGATGCCCGCGGTGGCCACGGCCTTGTGGCGCGTGAGCAGATCGCCCCAGGCCATCAGCAGGCGCTGCAGCAGGGACGCCTTGGGCGTCTCCTGCTTGACCCGGCTCTTCTTGGGGGTGGGCAACAGCACCAGCAGCGCGGGCACGAAGGACAGGGAGAACAGCAGCGCCACGAAGATGCCGAAGGCGGTCAGCCCGCCGAGGATCATGATGGAGCGGACCCCGGAAGTGTTGAGCGCCAGGAAGCCCGCTGCCGAGGTCACCGAGGTCATGATCACCGGCCAGCGCAGGTCGTCCATGGTGGCGATCACCGCGGCCCGACGCTCCATGCTGCGGATGCGGACCATATAGGCCTGCACGATGTGCACGCCGTCGGCCACACCGATGGCGATGAGCATGATGGGCAGGGCCTCGGTGCTGTGGGTCATGGCCAGGCCCATCCAGCCCATGCCGCCCATGGTCCACAGGGTGGCACCCACCACCACGCCGATGGGCAGGAAGATGCCCCTGAAGTTCACGAACAGGGCGCCCAGCAGCACGATCATCAGCAGCAGGGCCGACGAGGTGAGCATCCCCGTCTCCTTGCCGATGGTCTTGGAGCTGACCCAGGTCGTGACCGGGCGGCCCGCCGGGTACATGGTCAGCGCGGTGGTGTCCGGCTGCTCGGCGATGCCCTCGAGGGTGGTGTCGAGGGCCTCGAGGACCTGGCCGGCGGCCTTGGCCTCGGTGGTCTGCAGGTTGGCCTCGAGGAAGATCATCATGGCGGCCACCGACCCGTCTTCGCTGACCACCAGGCCGCTCAGGGCGGGCTGCTCGGTGAGGAAGTCGCGGAACGCTTCGGCCTCGGCCGCGGTCTCCGGGAAGGGATCGGCGGCATCGCGGATCTCCATGCCCTCCATGGTGCCCACCACCACCGTGGCGTTGGTGGGCGAGACCACCTGCTGGACCACGGGCAGGTCCTCGACCGCGGTGGTCAGTTGCTCCACCTGGCGCAGGGTCTCGGGGGACCAGAGATCGGGGTGGCGCAGCCCGACGAAGATCAGCTCCTTGGAGGGGAACATCTCGCCCACGCGGTCATACAGGACCTTCTCGGGCATGTCGTCGGGCAGGTCGCGCAGGACGTCTGGGTCGACCTCGAGGTTCTTCAACCCCGTGGACATGCCGACGGTGAGCAGGAGCATCAGCAGCAGCGACAGCCAGGGGTGGCGGATGCTCGCGTTGCAGATCCAGGCGAACGGGTCGAGCTTCATGGGGAGTCCGCGGCGGGGAAGGGCGGGTGGCGCACCACCCGCAGGTAGAAGGCGATGGCGGCATCGAGCTCGGCTTGGCCGGCCAGCACGCGCTGGGACAGGGCGATGAGCACGTCGGCCAGGAAGGCGTGGAAGGCAGCGGGATCCTGCGCCCATGGCGAGGCCATCACCAGGGCGGCCAGGCGGCGCATGAAGGCGAGGTGGGCGGGGGGCTGGGGTAGCTCGTCGTGCGCTGGGTGGGAGGCACCGGGAGCCCAGGCTGCGCCCATGGCGTGCACCAGGCTGGGGGCCATGATGCGGTGCAGGTCGGGCTGCTGCTCGAAGAAGCTCAGGTAGCCGTGCAGCAGGGCTTCCACGGCGCCAGCCAGATCCTCGCCCTGGGCCGGGGGGATGGGGAGGCTGGCGAAGAAGGCCTCGGTGCCTTCGTCGAGCACGGCCTGGTGCAGGGCTTCTTTGGTGGGGAAGTAGTAGTAGAGCGTGGCCTTGCCCAGCTCGGCCTCGCGGGCCACCGCGCCCATGCTGGCCCCGTCGATGCCCGCCTGGGCGAAGGCCCGGGTGGCTGCCGCCAGGATCTCGCTGCGGCGCTGCGCCCGCTCGCGCTGTCGTCGATCTTCGATGCTCATGCTCTCTCGACTATGTGGTCGGACTTCGACCGATCGGTCTGGAGACTAGCCCGGACCTCCGCATCCAGCAAGCAGCCTGTGCCCTCAGCTGCGGGGCTCCCCACCGATTTTTGCGTAGTGTTCCTGCTTGTCCGTGTACATCTCGGAGTCGGCTTCCTCGAGGATCTCGTCCAGGCTCAGCGTGGAGCCCGGCGCCACCATCGCCCTCCCCAGGGCGACCGAGAGCGTGTAGGGACGCTCGGCCTCGGAGCTGAAGGCCTGGATGGCGGCCCGCAGCCGCTGCAGGGGTTGGATCCCGTTGCCATGGGTCAGCAGGACCACGAACTCGTCGCCTCCCACCCGCGACACCACGTCCGCCTCCCGGAAGGTGCGACGCAGCAGCGTGGCGGTGTCGATCAGGGCCTGGTCCCCCCAGCTGTGGCCGTGCTCGTCGTTGAGTCGCTTGAGCCCGTTCAGATCGGCAAAGATGACGGAGGTCTTCAGGCCCAGGCGGCGCGACAGGGCGAGCTGGGCTTCCCCCAGCACCACCAGCCCACGGCGGTTGTACAGTCCGGTCAGCTCGTCCCGGTTGGCCTCTTGCTCCAGGGCCTCGAGGCTTCGGATGAGCTGGTGGAACATCAGGGTGTAGGGCTCGGCGAGGCTCATGCGCACCAGTCCCCAGTACAGCAGGACGAAGACGAGTAGTTGGGCCAGGTGGCCGGCGGCGCTGAGGGGATCCCCTTCGTGGTGCTGCAGCGTCAGGCACAGCTCCGTGGCCGCGGCGAGGACGATGGCTCCGACGATGGCCCCCAGCAGGCGTGAGTGGAGTCGATCGCGGGCGCGCCAGTGGGTCCAGACCGCGCCCAGCAGTAGCAGCAGGATCACGCCCTCGACCCCGCGGGACTGGAGCGTTGACTCCTCGAGGTGCGGGGCGCAGGTGGGGAGCACGCTGGTGTGGACCGCGAGCCCGCCCAGGGCGACCCACAGCATCGCGGTCACGGTGACGGTGGCGCTCACGGACAGATCGCGGCGGGTGAACCAGGGCGCCAGCAGCAGGACCCCCGCCAGCCACAGCCGAGAGAGCATCCCCAGCTGACACGAGGCCTGGCTCCGAGTCAGTGCCAGTGCCCCCATGCTCTCGTGGCTCAGGGCGTGCAGGACCAACAGCAGGGACACCGCGCCCAGGCCGATGCCCAGGAAGAGCTGGTAGCCGTCGCGGCGCAGGGCCCGGGTGTTCCAGGCGATCATGGCGATGCATGCGGCGACCGCCGCGGAGCCCAGCTCCACCACGCAGTGGAAGAGGGGGAAGTTGCTCCACACCACCAGCAGCCCGAGGAGGGCTGCCCCAAGCAACAGGCCGATCAGTCCCGCCCGTTGTGGTCCCAGGGAGTTGGGGTCGCGCTTCGATGTGTCCATGGCCGCTCCATGGGCCCATCGGAGCGATCGGGTGTGCACTCCATCCAAAAACAAAAAACTCACACATGCTTCACCGGCGATATCCGCGGCTTCTCGGACTCTGGGATTCTGCTACGATGAGTCGCCTCAACCTCCCTCCTCGCCAGAGGTCCCGATGTCCCCCGATCTCGACTCCCTGCTCGCCGGTCTTCGCTGGCACGGCCACGACACCTTTCACCTCGAGGGGCCGCCCAGCATCTGGTTCGATCCGTGGAAGCTCGCGGGCCGCCTCGAGCCCGCCGACATCGTGCTGGTGAGCCACGAGCACTACGACCACTGCTCCGCCAACGACGTGGACAAGCTTCGGGGCCCCCAGACCCATGTGCTGGCTGCCCCCCAGGCGGCCGCGCGGCTGATCGACGCCCGCCCCGTGCGGGTGGGGGAGACCGTGCAGCTGCGGGACGCCACCATCACCGCGATTCCGGCCTACAACATCGACAAGTTCCGTGCCCCCGGCCAGCCCTTCCACCCACGGGGTGCGGGTCATGTGGGCTGGTTGGTGGAGATCCCCGGCCTGCGGCTGTACTACGCCGGCGACACCGACCACATCCCCGAGATGGCCAAGATCGACTGCGACGTGGCCCTGCTGCCGGTCAGCGGCACCTACGTCATGACGGTGGACGAGGCGGTGGAGGCCGCCCGGGCCATCGGCGCGAAGGTGGTGGTGCCCATGCACTACGGCGACATCGTGGGCAACGAGACCGACGGTGCCATGTTCGCCGCCAGCTACGAAGGCCGCA
>CAZHIK010000067.1:0-16870 GCA_964532635.1 uncultured Enterobacterales bacterium | reverse complement strand
CCTCCCTCACATCAGCCGGAGACGCACCTTGGGATGGGCCGAGTTCTTCACGGCCACGACCTAGTTGCTGCTCAAGCAGTAGTCCCCGCTCGTCGAGTACCCACTCGGGCAGCTCCCACCCTTGGGCACCGCGTGCTTGGAGCTGTCCGAGCTGGCCAGGCAGTAGTCGCCGCTCGTCGAGTAGCCACTGGGGCAGCTTCCCGTCTTGACGACCGCATAGCGGGAGCTGGAGGACGATGGCCGACAGTAGTCCCCACTGGTGGAGTACCCACTGGGACAGCTCCCCACCTTGGGAAGGGCCACCGGCGTCATGTCGGGCCGCGAGGACGAGGACGAAGACGAGGACGAGCTCTGCAGGCAGTAGTCCCCGCTGGTGGAGTACCCGCTGGGACAGCTGCCGGTCTTGGGCACGGCGTGGCGGGAGCTGTCGGAGCTGGCCAGGCAGTAGTCGCCGCTGGTGGAGTACCCGCTGGGGCAACTGCCCACCTTGGGCACCGCGTAGCGGGAGCTGGACGAAGAGGGATTGCAGTAGTCACCGCTGGTGGAGTACCCGCTGGGGCAGCTGCCCACCTTGGGGACCGCCACCGCGGTGGGGCCAGCGAAGTTGGGGGAGGAGAGCAGGGTCAGGACCAGGAGGAGCTTCACGGTGGACCTCG
Source organism: uncultured Enterobacterales bacterium (assembly GCA_964532635.1). GTDB lineage: Bacteria > Myxococcota_A > UBA796 > UBA796 > JAFGLY01 > CALDOK01. Next base: position 16,214 of record CAZHIK010000067.1, on the reverse strand, counting down.
GGATAGCGACGCATCGAAGGTAGCCTTCGACCCCCCAGGGCGTCCACGGCATCCAGGAGGCACCATGCTCCCAGAACCCGGCTCCTGCCCCACCCCCGGCCCGCCCGTACTCGCGCCCTACGACCCGGACTGGCCCCGCCGCTTCGAGCGCTATCGCGACGCGATCCTCGCGGCCTGCGGCCCGGTGTTCCACTGCATCGAGCACATCGGCTCCACCTCGGTGCCCGGCCTGGGCGCCAAGGACGTCATCGACATGATGCCGGGGCTGCGCAGCCACGCCGACGGGCTGCGCTGCGTCGAGCCCCTCGAGGCCCTCGGCTACAAGTACATGGGTGCCTACGGCCTCGAGCGTCGGCACTTCTTCCGCCGCATGAAGGACTGCCACCTGCACATGTACGTGCCGGGCGAAGGCCAGTGGGACGACCAACTGGCCTTTCGCGACTACCTGCGCGCCCACCCATCGGCCCGTGACGCCTACTGGCAGCTCAAGCAACGCCTGGCGGCCCAACATGACGACATCGGCAGCTACGCCGAGGCCAAGTCGGACTTCATCGCCGGAATCCTGGAGCGGGCCCGGGGGTGATTCGGATAGGGCCACCCCTGGAGGTCACCATGCTCCGTCTCCCCGCTGTCGCAGCACTCCTCCTCGCCGCCTGCAACATCGGCGGTGTGCCCATGGACGACGACCAACTGGACACCGCGGTCGAAGCCGACACAGACTCGGACACCGACACCGACACCGACGCAGACGCAGATGCTGACAGCGACGCCGATGCCGACAGCGATGCCGATGCGGACGCCGACACCGACGCCGACGCCGACGCCGACGCCGATACCGACGCCGACACCGACGTCTGCCTGGCCGAGCTCCCCGCCGACGTCACCGTGGGCGAAGGCGTGGGCTCCTGGAGCGAGTCCGGCATCGAGCTGTGGCTCTGCGCGGGCACACTCGGGAGCGCCAACGGCTCCAACGGCACCTACTACCTCGAGGCTGGCACGCTGCTGGACATCAACGGCTCGGACAGCACCGTCTGGGCCAAGAACGGTAGCATCATCACCATCAACGGCAGCAGCTCCACCATCTACAAGGAGCCCGGCGTGGTGGTCTCGGTCAACGGCAGCGACACCACCACCGTGGACTGCGACACCATCATCTACGACAGCAGCGCCGTCAGCGGGGGATGTTCCTAGTAGTCGGCCACAGGGATTCTGACCGATCCCGAGATGTTCCGCGAATCGATGTAGGGGAGGGGTTTATCCCCTCCCGAAGCCCGGTATCGGCGGGCGGGGGTGAACCGCGCGCGGAGCGATACATTCGCATCGGTCGAAACTCCTGCGTCGTCATACTAGCCCAGCTGCTCGTGCAGCAGCTTCAACAGGAAGCCCACCGTCCGGGCCATCACACGCTCACGATCGCCGGGAAGACAGAACACGCGGTGCATCGTGCCCCCGGGGCCCGCCACGGCGATGTGCACCGTGCCCACGGGCTTGTCCTCGGTCCCGCCCCCCGGTCCCGCGATCCCCGTCGTCGCCAGGCCCCAGGTCGCACCAGAGCGCTCCCGGACACCCTCGGCCAAGGCTCGGGCCACGGGCTCGCTCACCGCGCCGTGCTCCTCCAACATGGCCACAGGCACACCGCACAGCCGCTCCTTGGCCGCGTTCGAGTACACCACCGCTCCCTCGAGCATCCAGGCGGACGAACCCGGCTTGCGGGTGAGCGCGGCCGCCACTCGTCCCGCTGTGCAGCTCTCGGCCGTGGCCACGGTCTCCCCGCGCTCCAGCAGTGCTCGGCCCACCACGGCCTCGATGCTGGCATCGGAAACCGGCGCGGCGCTGTCTTCCACGGTGTAGAGCCAGCGCTCCACCCCCGCCCGCACAGCCGCCACCCTTTCCTGCACGAAGCCCTCGTCGGCATCGATCTCGAAGCGCAGCTTGATCTGCACCTCGGGCAGCGCCGCCCGAAAGCCCATGCGCACGTCTGGGTGCTCGAGCCCACGCAGCTTCAGCTGGGCCCGGCTCTCCGGCAGGCCGATGCAGCGCAGGGTGATCAAGCGCCCAGGGCTCAGCTGCGGATAGCGCTTGCGCCAGCCCGGGATCACGTGCGCCTGCATCATCTTCTTCATCTCCCGGGGCACCCCAGGCAGGAACCACAGTCGACAGGGCCAGCGCTCGAGCACGAAGCCCGGGGCCGTGCCCCAGCGGTTCTCGAGCAGCCGCGCCCCCACCGGAATGCGGGCCTGGCGCTGCCCCGTGACGTCCAAGGAGCGCCCGAAGGCGGCATAGCGCGACCGGATCTGCTCGAGGGCCACAGGATCTTCCCGCAGCTCCAGCCCGAAGGCGTCGGCCACGGCCTGGGCGGTGTGGTCGTCGTCGGTGGGCCCCAGGCCGCCGGTGCAGACCAGCTCGGTGGCCCGCTCGGCCGCCTCGAACAGAAGCCCCGCGATGGCCGCGGGCTCGTCCCCCACCGAGGCGTGCCGCCCGACCGCCAGCCCGAGCTCTGTGGCCCGCTGCGCGATCCATGCGGCGTTGGTGTCCACGGTGAAGCCCTGCACCACCTCGTCGCCCTGGGAGACGATCTCGAGCTCGGCCAAGGGGGGGATGGGCATTGTTCACTCCGCCAGCGTGCGGGACTCAGCCCCCTATCCTCTCCCGGGATGGCACCCGCACACGGGGAGCCCAGGATGTCGCGCGGCGACCATGTCCCCCCGTTTCGACCACATCAGCGACCATCCCCCCAGGATTCGACCACTCGAAAGCCAAACAAGGCGCATCTGAGGCGGCCCACACCGGCGAAGCACCGTTTTCGTGAAAGACCTTCCACGCCCAGGTGCCAACCGGTCGAAAGGAAAGGGTGTGGTCGCTGTTTTGGTCGATATCGAAGGGGATGGTCGCTCCAGCTGGCCACCGTCCTGACGGTACCGGACGTGGCCGCCCCCCCGAAGGCTTCTCATCCCACGGGGCTGGGCGGCGTGAATCAGTCCACACGCCGCCTGTCACAGATGGCGGTCAGGCCCGAGGTGAGGCCCTCGGATGCGTCCCAGTCGCAGCGGGACACGCTATACTCCGCGCCCATGAGCGCCAACCCTCCCGGCACCCTCATCGCCCTGGACGTGGGCACCAAGACCATCGGCCTGGCGGTGTGCGACCCGCTGCGCATCCTGGCACGCCCGCTGTCCACCCTCTCCCGCAAGGGCGTGCGCAAGGACGTGGCCCGGTTGCTGCCCGTGCTCCTGCAGCAGAACGCGGTGGGCCTGGTGGTGGGGCTGCCTTTGGGGCTGGACGGCAGCGAGACCCGCTCCTGCCGCCTGGCGCGCCAGGTGGGCGACGCCCTGGCCGAGGCCTCGGGCCTGCCCCTGGCCTATCACGACGAGCGCTACAGCTCGGTGGAAGCGGAGCGTCGCCTGCTGGAGATGGACCACAGCCGTAGGCGCCGCAAGCAGACCATCGACCAGGCGGCGGCGGCCGTGATCTTGCAGGATTTCCTGGACTCCAGTGAGAGCTCCGGGTTTGCCCGGAGAGAATTCTAGGGGAATTCCCCTATGAATGTCATATAATGTCAGGAGCCCGGAGGGTTTCTGATGTCCTCGCTCCCCGAGCACCCCAACAACGGCAACGGCAACGGCAACGGCCGCACCAGCAAGAACAGCCTGGCCACCAAGCCGCGCCATCCACTCCCCGTCACCGTACAGGCCGAGCGCGGCCTCAGAGAGGGCGAGGTCTGGCATGTCGACAACCGTCTGATCATCATCTTCTTCGGCGAACGGCTCACCTCGGGGGGCATGTACGAAGCGCGGGTCGATCTGCGCGCCCACGGCGGCAACGCCGACCTGCAGGTCAAGATCGTCCAGGCCAGCGTCGGCATGAAGTCCGGGGTCACCCAGGGCTATCTCCACGTGGCCAAGTACCGCAGCAAGCACTCCCAGGATGCCGCGCGGATGATCGACGCCTACGGTCGCCTCAACCCGGGCCGCGCCCAGGCGCACTCCCCGACCAGCAAGCCGCCCAGGGCCAAGCCCGCCCCCGCTCCGGCCGCAGCCACCCCCAAGCCAGCCAAGGCCCCCGCGCCACAGGCAAAGCCGCAAGAGCCCGAGACACCCAAGGCCGAGGCACGCACCCCCGAACCGATCCAGCCCGTACCCAGCAAGCCCGCACCGCTGGAGACCAAGCCACGCGAGCCCGCGCCCCGGCAGCCCGAACCCCGCAGGCGCGAGCCTCGCCCCGTTCGCCCAAAGGGCGCACTCCCCGACAGCGCCCACAGGGTTTTCCCGCAGATCGCACCGGGAACTCCCCCGGCCATCCTGCTGCACTTCCCAGACCACGGCACCCTGCGCACCCACATCCGCATCGAGAGCGGCGATGTCTTCCTGTACGCGGCACCCGCATCCGAGATCGAAGAGCAGCGGGCCGTCGTCCTCCACCTCCAACTCCCCCAGGGAGCCTTCGTGACGATCCCCGCCAAGGTGCTCGAGAGCAACGCGCGACGATGCTCGTTCGTGGCCCGCCGCGCCGACGCGGCCACCCTGAACACCCTGAACGCTTCGCTACGCTTCGGCCTGTCCGGTTGATTCCAGGCATCGCACCCTGCGCACGGGTCGGCTAAGAGCACGGGCCTCGGACTCCCACCGGAGGGCCCTATGCCCATCGTCGCCAAGCAGACCGTTCCGTCGGACAAGGAGCAGCGCCTCTGGACGCTGCGCCACAGCACCGCCCACCTCATGGCCCAGGCGGTCCAGAGCCTCTTCCCGGGCACCAAGCTCGGCTTCGGCCCGCCCGTGGCCGACGGCTTCTACTACGACTTCGACACCGAGCATCGCTTCTCCGACAAGGATCTGAAGGCCATCAAGAAGGAGATGCTCAAGCTCAAGAAGAAGGAGAAAGCCACCTTCGAGCGCATCGAGATCTCCAAGGCGGAAGCCATCGCCATGTTCGAAGCCCAGGGCGAGAAGCTCAAGGCCGAGCACGTCCGCACCCTCGAAGACGGCGAGATCATCCTGTACAAGAGCGGCGGCTTCGTCGATCTCTGCGCCGGCCCCCACGTGGAGTCCACCACGGAGCTGGGCGCCTTCGCGCTGCTGTCGGTCAGCGGCGCCTACTGGAAGGGCGACGAGAACCGTGAGCAGCTGCAGCGCATCTACGGCACCGCCTGGGAGACCAAGCAGGAGCTGAACGACTTCATGCGTCGGGTCGAAGAAGCCCGCAAGCGCGACCACCGGGTGATCGGCAAGAAGCTCGACCTGTTCGCCTTCCCCGAGCTGGCGGGCCCAGGGCTGCCCTTCTACCTTCCCAAGGGTGCCCGCATCGTCAACGAGCTCAAGAACTGGATGTGGGACCTCCACACCCAGGGCGCCTACGGCCACACGGACAAGCCCTACGAGCCCCTGCAGACCCCCCACATCCTCAAGACCGACGCCTGGGTCACCAGCGGCCACCTCGAGAACTACCGCGAGAACATGTACATGGTCTACAGCCTCGACGAGCGGGACCAGGGCATGCTCGGCGGCAGCGAGACCGAAGGTCTGGGCAACTACGGGCTGAAGCCCATGAACTGCCCCGGCCACGTGATGCTGTACAACGTGGGCACCAAGTCCTACCGCGATCTGCCGGTGCGCTACTTCGAGTTCGGCACCGTCTACCGCTACGAGCGGGCCGGCACCCTGCACGGCATGCTCCGGGTGCGCAGCTTCACCCAGGACGACGCCCACATCTTCTGCACCCCGGAGACCTACCACTCCGAGGTACTGGGAGTCTTCGACTTCTGCTGCCACGTGCTCGAGACCTTCGGCTTCGAGTACATGGTGGGGCTCAAGACTCGCGGCGAGAAGCGCATCGGCTCCGACGAGATCTGGGACATGGCCGAAGACGGCCTGCGCCAGGCCCTCGAGAAGCGGGCCGCTGGCAAGTACTACGTGGAAGAAGGCGACGCGACCTTCTACGGTCCCAAGATCGACTTCGTCATCCGCGACTCCTTGGGCCGCGAGTGGCAGGGCGGTACCATCCAGCTCGACTTCAACCTGCCAGAGCGCTTCGACCTGTCCTACGTGGACCAGAACGGAGAGCGCAAGCGCCCGGTGATGATCCACCGCGCCATCCAGGGTAGCTTCGAGCGCTTCTTCGGCTTGATGATCGAAGAGTTCAGCGGAGCCTTCCCCACCTGGCTGGCCCCGGTGCAGGTCCGCGTGCTCCCCATCGCCCAGGATCACCACACCTACGCCCGCAAGATCACCGCCGCCCTGCGCATCGCAGGCATCCGGGTGGAGCTGGACGACTCCAGCGAGACGCTCAACAAGCGCATCCGCGGCGGCAAGACCGCCAAGATCCCGTACATGCTCGTGCTTGGCGGGCGCGAGGCCGAGGAAGGCACGGTGACCGTCGAGTCCTACCACGACGGCAAGCTGCGCCACCTCACCACCGTCGAAGAGCTGATCGGCCACCTCCACGCCGAGATCAAGGCCAAGGTGGCGCGGCGGAAAGCCTAACGATCACCTTCCCATCGACGCCGAAGCCCATGTAGGGGCGGGGTTGATCCCCGCCCGCTCACGGTCACGATCCTGATAGGTTCAGGACATGAGCGGAGACGACAACAGCCCCGGCACCTTCGGCACCTGGATGGAGGACGCGCCCACCGAGGCGACGCCTCGCAAGCAGGCCGGAGTCATCGCCGGCTACCGCGTGATCCGGGAGCTGGGCTCGGGGGCCATGGGTACTGTGTACGAGGCCGAGCAGATCGCCCTGTCCCGACGGGTGGCGCTCAAGATCCTCGCCCCCCACCTGTCCCTGTCCGGCGGGGCGGTAGCCCGCTTCCGGCGCGAAGCCGAGGCCGCGGGCCGACAGCGCCACCCGGGCCTGGTGGCCGTCTACGACGTGGGCACAGCCAACGGCGTGCACTACATCGCCCAGGAGCTGGTGGAGGGCGGCCAGACCCTGGTCAACCTGCACGACCGCTTCCGGCGCCTCGCCATCCTCCCGGCCAGCTACTACACCGCCACCGCCGAGCGCTTCATCGCCGTGGCCGAAGCCCTGCAGCACGCCCACGACTCGGGGGTCATCCACCGGGACATCAAGCCCAGCAACATCCTCATCTCCCCCAAGGGCCAACCCAAGGTCGCCGACTTCGGCCTGGCACGGGTCGAGGACTCCATGGTCCTGTCTCGCACCGGCGACTTCGCGGGCACGCCCTACTACGCCTCCCCCGAGCAGGCCGCAGCCGACCCGTCGGCCCTCGACCATCGCAGCGATGTCTTCTCCCTGGGCGCCACCCTGTACGAAGCGCTGTGCTTCCAGCGCCCTTTCGAGGGCGACGCACTCCACCAGATCCTCGAGCGGGTCCAGAACCACGACCCCATCGACCCGCGCCGCGTCCGCTCCCTGGTGCCCCCCGAGCTGGCCGCCATCTGCTTGCACGCCCTCGAGAAACGCCCCGACCGACGCTACGCGTCCATGGCCGAGCTGGCCGCCGACCTGCGGCGCTTCCTGGCTCACGAACCCATCCACGCCCGCCCACCAGGCGCCACACGTCGGGCGGTGAAGTGGCTTCGGCGCCACCCGGTGGTCACCGCCTCCGGCGCGGTGGCTGGCCTGGCCCTGGTGGTGGTCAGCGGCCTGCTGCTGCGGATCCAGAGCCAGAACGTCGCACTGCAGGTGGAGGTGGCCACAGCCGAGGCTGCGCTGACGTTCATGGAGGACATGCTGGAATCCGTGGACCCCAAGGAAGCGCAGGGCTCCGAGGTCTCGGTCCGCGAAGTCCTGGACCACGGCGCCGAACACATCGGCGAGCGCTTCCTGGACCAACCCCTGGTGCGCGCCCGCTTGATGGCCACCATGGGCGGTGTCTACCTGGCGCTGGGTAGCTACGAGCAAGCTGAGCTTCTGCTGGAACAAGCCTTGGCCGTGCGCCAACAGCGACTGGGTCCCGCGCATCCCGACACCCTGGCCGCGAACGACTCCCTGGCCGAGCTGCGCTGGCGGCAGGGGCGCTACGCCGAGGCCGAGGCGCTGGTTCGGCCGGCGCTGGAGGCCCTGCGCGACTCCCGGGGGCCAGATCACCCCGACACCCTCGGCGCGCTCAACAACCTGGCTGCGCTGCTCTGGCAGCAAGAGCGCTACGACCAGGCCGAACCCCTGTACCTCGAGGCCCTCGAGGCACGGCGGCGGGTGCTCGGCAACGACCACCCCGAGACCCTCGGCACCATCAACAACCTGGCTGTGCTCTACAAGGTCACGGGTCGCTACGAGCTGGCCGAGCCCCTGTACCTGGAGGACGTGGCCGGTAGCCGCCGCGTGCTGGGCCCGGACCACCCCGAGCTGTTCGTCAGCCTGCACAACCTGGCGGGCTTCTACACCACCGTGCAGCGCCTCGACGAGGCCGAGCCCCTGTACCTCGAGGCCCTCGACGGGCGCCGACGGGTGCTCGGACCCGACCACCCACGCACCCTGAACACCCAGGGAAAGCTGGCGGAGCTGTACCGGACCAGCGGCCGCCACGACCAGGCGCTGCCCCTGCTGGAGCACGCGCACACGGCCCACCTCTCCAGCCTCGGGCCCGACCATCCCGAGACCATCGAGTCCACCGCCCGCCTGGCAGGCTTGTGCCGCGAAGCCAGTCGCCACGACCTGGCCTTGGAGCATTACACCCAGGCCCTGGCCTCGGCGCGCCAGAACCTGGGTGACCAGAACAGCCTCACCGCGAAGATCCTGAGTGGGCTGGGCGATCTACACGAAGCCCTGGGCCAATACGAGGACGCGGAGCCGTTGTACGAAGAGGCCCTGGCCATCCGCACCGAGGTGCTGGGTACGGACCACCCGGACACCCTCGAGGCCGTGGGCAACGTAGCGCTGATCCGCTGGCGCACCGGACGCACCTCCCAAGCCCAGGCGCTCTACGAGCAGGCCCTGGCCGGCGCGAGCGAGGCCCTGGGTCCCGACCACAACCTGCCGCTCTCCATCGCCAACAACCTGGCCGCCCTCCACCTGCTCGAAGGCCGCCACGACCAGGCCATCACCCTGTACCAGCAGGTGCTGGACCTCTCTCGGGAGTCCCTTGGGCACCACCAACAGCTCACCCTGGTGGCCGTCAACAACCTGGCCTCCGCCCACCGTCGCGCGGGCGCTCTGGATCAGGCCGAGTCGCTGTACCGTCAGGCCGAGGCGAGCTGCCGTGAGCACCTGGGCACCGACAATGCACTGCTCTACCAGGTGCTCGACGGCCTGGTGCTCACCCTCATCGCCCAAGGCCGCAGCGCCGAGGCCCTGCCCCTCGCCGAGGAAGCCCTCGCAGGCCAACTCCGCCTGCTGGGCGAAGACCACCCCAGCACCCAGCGCTCCCGAAAGAACCTCCAGCAGCTGCAGCAAGAGCCATGATCAGCCAAACGTAGGGGCGCAGTGCACCTGCGCCCGCGTGCGCACGTGAGGTGCGCACCTATGTCGGGCCTTCACCAAAGCTCAACCCCCGCTCCGGCTGCATGTCCTCGTAGACGCAGTGGGCCCTACGGTGGAAGCGGGCGTCACGCTGGAACAAGCCTGCATGGGGGCCCCAGTGCGCTCTGTAGTGGTCGCGCTGAACCGTCTCGCAGGGGTCCACGACGAAGCGCCGCCCGCCACTGTGGGGATCCACCGGGGCGATGCCACCAGGATCGCCCAGGGGCCGCCAGGCCAGCTCGACCGGCAGCTGGAGCAAGCCGGCCACGGCCAACCCGCCGGGCGTGAAGTCCACCACCTGGTCTCCGGGCTGCACCAGCTCCACCAGCTCGGCGACCCCCCCCAGGGCCCGCAAGGAGCCGGGATCCTTGCTCCCCACCTGCTCCGCCGCCAGGGCCCGCGCCCCAGCGCCCACCGGGCCCCCGCCGGACAGCAGCAGCACCAGAGCCAGCAGCGGCACAGGCAGCCAGAGCAACCGCAGATCCCGCAGCGAAGGAATGCAGCGCACCAGGGCAGCCGCCCCCACCGGCACCAGGGGCGGCAGCAGCACCGCCAGGCCGATGAGGTAGCGAGGATGGGGACGGATCAGGGTGAGGGACCGCGCCGTGGCGTACAGCGCCAGGCCAAGCAGTGCCGCGGCCGCCCCCCAGGCAACCCAAGCACGCCAGCCTCGGGGGCGCCCCGGTCCCGAGCCCAGCAGCGCCACCGGTACGAGGGCCAACCAGGCCAGCGAGCCCAGCCCCAGCCCGCTGCGCAGGGCCTCGGCAAGGTAGCTGCGGCCCTCGAAGGCCTGGGGAGCATGGCGGGGGACCTCGAGCAGGAAGCCCACCGTCTTCGGCAGGTTCCACAGGGCCTCGGCCTGGCCCACCACCCAGTAGCCCTCGGGACCGTCGCTCCGCCCCACGCTGTCGAAGCTGATCCGGGAGACGTGGGAGCCCACCTCGTGCCAGGCGTACTCCAGCACCCGGATGGTGGCGTGCTCGAGGGAGCGCAGCTCCCAGGAGATGGTGGAGTAGAGCCACCAGACCAGGGCCAAGGGCGCCAGCAAGGCCAGCAGCTGCAGCCCAACGCGGGCGGGGCTCGACAGCTCGCGCACCAGGATCATCCCCAGCAGCAGGGGCAGCGCCAGCAGCAGCAGGGTGAGCGCCTTGGGGGTGCAGGCCATCAAGGCCGCCAGGGCCAGGCCGGCCAGCAGCTGGCGCCAAGGCCCGCCCCTATGCAGCGCCCACGAGACCGCAGCCAGGGCCAGGACCTGGAGCAAGGCGGCCAGCATGTAGTCGCTGGGCCGGCCGAGCTGCTCGATCCAGACGGGGGATGCCGTGACCAGCAGTGCACCTGCCAACGCCACGGGCCCCGGAGCCAGCACGCGCCCCAGGGCGTACAGAGCCAGGGGCAGCAGGGCCGCCGCGGCCAGGGCCACTTCCTGGGTGGCGATCGCAGCGCTGGCGCCACTCAGCTGGGCCCAGGCGGCCGCCAGGGCCGGCTGCAGGGGGTAACGGTAGGCCGACAGGGCACCGAGGCCCGGGTCCATGAAGCGCGTGGTGTAGGCCAGGTACTCCTGCATGTCGCTGCAGATGGGCAACCAGCGGGGATTGCGCACGGCCATGATGGCCACGGCCTGCCACCAGCCCCAGCCCAGCGCCACACAGGCCAGTCCCAGCTCGAGCCATGTGCCCTCGACCCGAGCCTCCCTGCTCCGCCAGCGCTCCCAGCGAGCCAGGCCCAGGCCTGCGGCCGCGCACAGCGCCAGCGCGAACACCAGCGCGGCGAGGGCGTAGTCGAGCTGGGGACCGGTCATGGAGAGCGCGGGGCTACCAGCCCTCGAGCACCTTGGCCTGGGAAGGACCGTTCATCTGCACGAACATTACCACCTCGTTGACCAGGCGGGTGTCGGCTCCCAAGGCCTGCGCCACTTCTTCCATGGCCCGCTGCTCGGGCCGCTTGACCCGGCCGTGCTGGCAGATCATCACCGCGGCAAGCTCGATGACCTTGCGCACGTCGTCGCGCTGGAACTGCTCGCGGCGATCACGGATCTCCTTCAGGGCGTTGCGAGCGAAGTCGCGGCCGCTGTTTTCTGCCGCATCCATCATGTGCTTGACCGGCAGCCGGGTGCTCATGGCCATCTGCAGGTCGGTGAGAAAGGCCCTCTCGTTCCACTGGATCTTGCCGTCGCTGAGCGCCACGTGGAGCAGGGAGAGGAACACCCCCAGCTGGGTGTCCTCGTCGCGGGGGCCCCGCAGGGCGGCACCGCCCATGCCCCCGGGGCCGGCACCGGGCACGAAGTCCACCAGCTTGTCCAGGGTCTCGAGCACGCCCATGATCTTGGTGTCGATGCCCCTGAATCCCGACCAGGAGAAGCCCCGGTGCTGCTGCCGCAGCGCGGTGATGTCCAGGGCCGCCAGCTCGCAGGCCTTGAAGCGGATGGGGATCATGGGGTGGGTGCGGATCCAGCCGTGGGAGGCCTTCTGCTCGTTGATGTGGCGCTCCAGCTCGCTGTACTGGCCCCGCAGGGAGCGCAGCACCAGGTTCTCGTCGATGCCGGTGATGCCCGATGCGGTGAGGAACAGGGCCGAGACCGCCACGGACAGCTGGCCGCAGCACATCAGGCCCACCCGGTCGGCGCTGACCTCGGCGGCACGGGACCACTTGAACAGCAGCGAGGCCAGGGTGGCAGGCACGCCGTCGGGGTTGGACAGGATCTCGTGGATGTTGAACTTGGAGTGGCCGAAGACCACGTGGCCCAGCTCGTGGCCGAACACGAACTTCAGCTGCGGCAGCGAGAAGTCCCGCAACAAGGCGGAGTGGATCACCACGTCGAAGGTCTTGTCGTGGGCCAGCACCGAGGCGTTGTAGTCGTTGGACTGGATCACGAAGAGGTTGCCGGTGAGGTCGCCACCGAGCACCTCGAGGCACTCCCGGTAGGCCGCGTGGACTTCGGGAAGCAGCTCGGGGGTGATGCGCACAGCGTCGCCCAGCAGGCTGCGCCGTCGCATCTGCAGCAGGTGCTGCGCTTCTTCGGAGTCGCGTCCCCGCTGCTCACCGATCTCGGCCTCGATGGCCTGGAAGAGCTTGGTCTCGTAGCCGAAGCGCAGGTTCTCGAGGGTGTCGGACATGACGACTCCGTGAGCGCAGCAGGCCACCGCCTGGCCCACGAAAACCTGTAGCGCCTCGGCCTCTGCTGGGAAAGGGTCGCCGAGGGGTCAGGCCCCGCCGCCTACCCGTCCAGGGTCTCGAAGGTGCCCGTACGGCGGTCCTTGCGCACGTTGTCGCCGTGGAAGCAGCGGCCGTTGATGGCGACGTAGACACCGTGGGACAGCACCTGGGCGTATGCCAGGGCGGAGCCCAGGTTGAACAGCCCGTCGGAGCTGCCGAAGGTGTAGGGGATCATGGCCCCGGTGAGCACGATGGTCTTGGACAGCCCGGCGGCGGCCAGGTAGCGGGCCGTGGCTTCCAAGGTGTCGGTGCCATGGGTGACCACGATGCGCTCCTCCGGACAGCGCCGGCAGTTCTTGCTGAGCATCTCCCGATCGTCGTCGTCCAGGGTCAGGGAGTCTTCCATCATCAGGGTGCGCACCCGCACGTCCACCCGGCAGCGTCCCTTGCGGAGCATCTCGTGTACGTGGCTGTCCCGGAAGTACAGCTCGCCGGTGAGCTCGTTGTACTCCTTGTCGAAGGTGCCGCCGGTCACGAAGATGCGGATGGCCATGGCCGCCTCCTGTCGCACTGGTCCGATGTCAGGGCGCCGCCGTATACTGCTGGCCCGCTCCCCTGTCGAGGAACCTGGCATGACCATTCGCAGCTCCGCGATGCTCCTCACCGTTCTGTCTCCCGCCCTGCTGACCGCTTGCGGTGGCAAGCTCGTGGCCGAGCAGCCCTTCGCGCTGGCCGACGGCAAGGCCTCCCTGGACTGGGAGGTCCCCATGCCCCAGGGCAAGGCCAGCCTGTGGCTGGACTACGCCATGAGCACCCCATCGGAGGTGGATCTCACCGACCGCGGCCCCGAGCCCGTCTACAACGTGGTGGGCACCATGTCGATCACCACAAGCGGCAACACGGTCTACGACGGCGTGCTGCAGCTGGACGACGGCCAGCCCTGCACCACCACCACCGGCTCCTCGGCCACCATCGGCAGCAGCGAGAGCTGCAACCCTGCCGGCTGCACCGTCACAGGCCGACGGCTGGCCATGAAGCTGGAGAACCTGGCCGAGGGCAGCCCCCTGGTGATCCACGCCGAGCTGCCCGCCAACGGCGGGGGAGCGAGCATCGAGAGCCTGAGCCTGCAGCTGCGGGCGAAGTAGTAGGTGGAAGACCGACGGACTCGATGTAGGGGCGGGGTTCATCACCCGTTACGGCCCGCCCGCCAACACGGGCCCCGGACGACCTGGGCTAGTCCTTCGAACCCACCGTCCAGCGCATGCCCCAACGGTAGTGGTGGTCGCACTCTTCCTGGTCACCGAAGAACACCACTTCCTTGGTCACCTTGATCTGCCCGTTGTTGTTCTCGAGCAGGGCGATGGCGCACAGCCGGCGCGGATCGCGCTGCTCGCCCATGCGCACTTCGATCTCGGGGGAGCCGGGGGCCTTGATGGTGACCACCGCGTCGGTCATGGCCCACTTGGGCGCACCCTCGTAGATGTAGGTGTAGATGAGCACGCGCTTGATGTGCTGCCACTGGGCGAGGTTGATCTTGATGTTCTCGCCCGCGGAGTCGGCGCCAGAGCGATCGTCGCCCAAGTGGAGAATCCACGGGGGATAGTTGAAGCTGCCGAAGGTGCCGTCGGGGTTCTGGCGGCCCAGGGGCTGGATGGCCGACTTGGGGCCCTCGAACATCTCGAAGAAGCAGCCCAGGTCGAGGTCGATCTCGTCGCCGCCACCCAGCAGGCCGGCCAGGAAGCCCTTCTTCTTGGGGGCGCCGGTGTTCCAGTTGAGGTTGATCAGCACCTCGTTGCCGCCGGAGGCCGAGGAGACCTTGGGCTTGATGGCGATGCTGTCGCCCTTCTGGGCCAGGGTGACCTTGGAGGACAGCTCGATCTCACCGGCACCGGGCACGGTGGACTTGAACTCCTGGAAGCTCATGACCTTGGAGTCGTTGAGCAGCTGAGCGCCCAGGAAGCCAGCCGAGAACTTGGCCAGCACGGCCACGGAGCCCTGGTTGCGGGAGTCGAGGTTGATGGTGTGCTTCTCACCGCGGTCGGTGACAACCTCGACCCGCGCGTCGTAGTCGGCGAAGGTCTTGTTGGTGCCAGCGGAGGCGTCGGTGAAGTTCAGCGCGCAGATGAACAGCTCCTCGAAGTCTTCGAGCTTGGCCAGGAGCATGTCCTCCTGGTTGTCGCCGCCCGTGGCGTCCACGCCCGCATCACCGGACAGCTGCATGAACGGGAAGGCGTTGAGATCGCCCATGGATCCGCCGGCGTAGTTGTCGGAGTAGACGCCGCCGGTGCGACCATCCTTGGTCTTGTAGAACGCCATCAGGTCGAGATCGACCGCAGAGGTCCAGATCAGGCTGACCTTGAGCTGCTTGAAGGCGCCCAGGTTTGCGGACGCGCCTTTTTGCTTGAGTTCCATGGAAATCTCCTTTGGCCAGAGGCACTCACATGATGAAGGCGAAGGTGTTGTTGATGCTGTTCACCAGGTTGTTCACCCAGGGCACGTCCATGGCCCGCATCACGATGAACGCGGTCCAGAAGCCGTAGATGCTGATGAGGAAGATGCCCTTGGCGCCGGTCATCTTGCGCCCGATGAGGAAGGTCAGGAAGACGATGGCGGTGAAGCCCAGCAGCACGATGCGCAGGATCTGCACGTCGGCCACGGCGCCTTCGTGGGACAGCTCGATGTCGGCACCGTGGATGAGGCCGAAGACCATCAGCGGGAGGCCCAGGGCCACAGTGATGTCGAAGATGTTGGAGCCCAGGGCGTTGGACACCGCGTCGTCGTAGTCGCCATCGACGGCATCTTTCATGGACAGCACGGTGTCGGGCACCGAGGTCGCCGCCGCCGCCAGGATGACGGTGGTGAAGTACAGCGGGATCTGCAAGGTGTCGGCTGCGTGAACCACGGCCCAGGAGAGGATGTAGCAGGCCACGCCGATGATGGCGGTGGCCGAGGCCAGCACGGCCCAGGCCCGGCCGGTGTTGAGGTCGGCGCCGGAGAAGTACAGCTGGTTGAAGTCGAAGGTCAGCAGCGCCTTCAGCTTGCCGACCTCTTCGTCGTCCTCGTCATCGTCGTCCTCGTCGTCGTCGTCGTCGTCGCCGTCTTCGGTGCCGTAGAGCTTGAACTGCACCATCAGGAAGGCGAAGTACAGCACGTAGACGCCCATGAGCACCAGGCCCATCCACCAGGACATGACCGGGTTGGCCAGCAGGTAGATGAGTACGATCTCGGCGAGGATCAGGAAGAAGCCATCGCGCAGGATGGTCTTGTTCGACACGGTGATGAAGGGGACCTTCTCGCGGATGCCCTTGGCGTTCTTGACGCCGATGAAGACCACCATGACGATGCACAGGCCCGGGATGACCGCTGCGTTGAAGACCGCCGAGCCAGCGCAGGTGGCCACGCCGCCGGAGAAGCCGTCCTTGTCCAGGAAGAACACCAGCAGGATGAAGGTGGTGAGCAGCTCGGGCAGAGACGAGCCGATAGCGTTGATGGTGGCGCCCTTGACGCCCGGGGGCATGTTGCGGCCCAGGAAGTCCGCTGCGTCCTCGAAGGAGTTGCAGGCGTACATGATGATGACGGAGGCCAGGGCGACCATGGCCAGGGCCAACAGCAAGTTGAGGAGCATCGGGTGGACCTCGGGGGTGTTG
>CAZHIK010000066.1:6155-16928 GCA_964532635.1 uncultured Enterobacterales bacterium | reverse complement strand
TGGTGAACGAAGTGGGTCAGCCCACCGCAGCAGGGGACCTCCATGCGCACGATGATCACCCGGGGGATGTCGTTGCTGGCGAAGATGCCAGCGAGCTTCTCGGCGTAGGGCTCGGTGCGGTCGAGCTTGGGACAGGCCACCACCACGGCGCGACCGCGGAGGAAGCGCCAGTGCACGTCGGCGCTGGCGACCGGGCCGCAGGTGGACAGCACCACCAGCTCCTTGCCACTGAAGAAGGGGGCGCGGGGCGGCACCAGGTGCAGCTGCACTGGCCACTGGCCGAGATCCGAAGGGTTGACCTGGGCGGGGAGCCCAGCGCCGCCGCTGGTGGCCGGGGCTGCCGCGCGGGGCTTCTGGGTCTTGACCGCGGTGCCGGGGCAGCCGCATGCCAGGGGCTCGGCGCTGGCCGTGGGCCTGGGCGCGTGGCGCTCGGCGTGCTGCAGGGCAGCGCGGAAGCCGGCGGGGGAGGCCTGGGCCCCGTGGGCGGCGTGCTGGCGCCGGAACTCCGCCACACCCGCGGCACCTCTGATCTGCTGCAGGTGCTGCTCGACCTGGGCGGGATCGAAGTCGGCGGCTTCGCGCTCGATGATGCGAAGCGCGCCTTCGGGGCAGTCGCCGATGCAGGCGCCCAGCCCGTCGCAGAAGTCCTCCTTGATCACCTTGGCGACGCCGTCGCGGATCTCCAGGGCGCCTTCGGCACAGGCGGTGACGCACAGGGCACAGCCGGTGCAGCGGGCTTCGTCGATCTCGATGATCTTGCGCTTCATGGTCGGGCTCCAGTCGGGGTGACGCTCTCAACCTACGCCTTGCCTCCAGGGGGTGCCTTGATCCGGATCAAGTCAATTCGGATTCCGGAGTCCCGGTTTCGTTTTAATCCCCTCGAGCGCCCTCAGGATCAGCCAGCACGGGCCAGATGCTCTGGCCTTCGAAGCCCAGGAACGAGGCGGCCAGGTCGTCCCAGGTGGACTCGGGCGCGACCTCCACCACGCGACCCTCCGGATCGATGGTCACGTTCCACAGCGCCACCGGCGCCCGCTCACAGGCAGCGAGCTGGTAGTTGGTCATGACGTGGGCGATGTCCCCGGCGCTGCAGGACCTCAGGGATCTCTCCAGCTCGCTTCGCATCCGGGTGAGCATGGCACCACCCACCGAGCCCGCTTCGATGGCGTGCTCGATCAGCTCGGAGGCCTCATGGCACGTCGCCGGCCAGCTCCGCTCTCCCCCCGCGAGCTGGGCCTGGGCCACGGCCGGGGAGAGCCACAGCGGCACGGTGCCGGAGCTCGAGGCCGCCACGAAGCTCAATTCCGGATGCTGGGTGGCCCAGAACAGCTGCAGGGTCGCCACCAGGCGGGCCCCCGTGACCTCCTGCTCCACGGCGAGCAGGGCCTGACCGCTGTAGTCGGCGCTGCCCCCGCCGATGGAGTCCGCCCAGCCGTCCAGAGCCTGCTCCAGTTGCTGCTGGAGAGGCGCGAGATCCATGGGCACCGGCAGCAACTCGGGCGCGGGGCGCTGTGTCGGCTCGTCGTCCGGGGCCCGGAGGATCAGCTCCACAAAGCGCTCGGGCATCTCGTAGCGTCCCAGGGGCAAGAAGCTGCGGTCATGGGCGAGGAAGCCATCTGGCCGGAGCAGCACCATCCGGCCGGGCTGGGTCGTACTCTGCTGTCGATCCACGCTCGCCAAGGCGGCTGTGTCCAGGCCGTGGCTTCGAAGCGCGGGGCAGAAAGTCGTGGTGTCGAGCGCGGGGATGGGCGCAGCGCGCTCCCCGCAGGCCAGGAGCAGCAAGGTGATGAGCAGCATGGGCATCCTCCCAGGCAGAGCGGGAGGGTAGCACGACCTCCAAGCGTCGAGACACCGCCGACGGGGACCTATGTCCCCCAGATCTGATCGCACGGAGACCTATGTGGCTTGGGTCTGATCACTTCCAGCACCTTCGAGGCTCCACAGGGCATCAGCTGGCCAAAGAACGCCAGTTTTCGGACCGGACTGGCCGCCACATACGTTCGTGGAGGCCAATCCGATCAGATCCTGGCGACATAGGTCGGCCAGCGATCAGAACTCGAGGACATAGGTCAACGCGGGCCAGGCTCTCCGAACGAGAATGTATCGAAATTAATCGGAATCTAGATTCCGAATTCCTGTTAAGCTCCCGCCTGCACCCCCACTCCACCCCAGAGGCCCCATGTTCCTCCTCCTGATCTCCGCCGCCTTCGCCGAGCCCGTCATCGATCTCCAGCCCACCCTCCAGGTGCGCCCGCGCCTCGAGGCCCACACGGGCAAGGACGGCGCCGCTGGAGGCGAGGCCCTCTTCATCACCCAGCGTTCCCGCCTGGGTCTCGACGCCAGCGTCGATGACGTCTTCGGCCGCGTGACCGTCCAGGACGTGCGCCTGTGGGGCACCGAGGCCAGCACCATCGGCGACTTCGTGGCCGACGCGGTGGACTTCCACGAGGCCTACATGGGCTGGAAGGCCAGCGACGCCCTGACCATCAAAGCCGGTCGCCAGGAGATCAGCTTCAACGAGCACCGCCTGGTGGGCTCGGTGAACTGGACCTCCCAGGCCCGCAGCTTCGACGCCTTGAAGCTGAGCCTGAACAAGGGCTCCTTCAACGCCGACCTCGCCGCCGTGATGATGGGCGAGGACAGCGGCGGCCTGGTCAACGAAGACCACTTCTCCGTCTTCCTGCGCGCGGGCCTGAAGCCCGGCGACGCCAGCGCCGTCGATCTGATCTCGATCACCGACAAGCAGGAGGACTTCCTACGCGAGACCGTCGGTCTGTACGCTCGTGGTGGCACGGGCATCCTCTCGGGCCGCGTCGAGGGCTACGCCCAGTTGGGCAACAGCGGCGACGACAGCATCATGGCCTGGATGGTGGCTGCCCAGGGCACCATCGCCCCCGAGGTGGCCATGAAGCCACGGATCACCCTCTGGTACGACCTGCTCAGTGGCGACGACGACGCTACCGACGGCAAGCAGACCGCCTTCAACACCCTGTACGCCACCAACCACAAGTTCTACGGCCACATGGACGTGATGGCCTTCCGCCTGGGCGCCATGGCCGATGGCCGCGGCCTGCACGACGCCGCCCTGAAGCTCTCGGCCAAGCCCACGGACAAGCTGAGCGTGAACCTCGACGCCCACGTCTTCGCCGCCGCCGCAGGCGGCGACGGCCTGATCGCCGAAGAGGTGGACCTGTGGCTGGGCGTGCCCCTGGCCCCCAGGCTGAAGCTCGCCGCTGGTGGTGCCGGCATGATGTACGCCGATGGCTCGGAGATGGACGTGTTTGGCTGGCTGCAGCTGGATGCGAAGATCTGACCGCCACTTGGAAGGGCGAACACGCTAGCAGCGCGCAAGCCTCAGCTCCCTCGCCACTATCCTCAGTTCGGCTGCCAATGCCGCATCCCGGCGCCCAACCTTCCGCGCCAGCTGCCGGAAGAAGCGCGGCGTTTCGGCGTGCTGACCGTGGGCCATGGCCAGTACCGCCTCGGCTGGGGCGTAGGGGTAGCGGGCGGCGGCTTCGAGGATGAGGGCGCCATCCAAGGGTGCGCCCGCCTCGGCCAGGATCACCAGCGCCTCCCAGCGGCGCTCCTCCACCGCGACCCGAGCCGCGGTCCGACCCTGAACGTCCAGCCTCCCCGGGTCCGCTCCCAGCTCCACCAGGGCCTCGACACTTTCGGTGTTCCCCTCCTCCAGCGCCAGGTGCAGGGGCGGCACCTTCTGGTCCTCGAAGCCGTCCACCGGAGCGCCGGCATCCACCAGGATGCGCAGTACCGCTGGGCCGTCCCCTGTGCCTGCGTGTGCGGCGCAGTTCAAAGCGGTCTCCCCGCCAGGGCCCCGACCGGCCGAATCGGCACCCAGCTCGAGCGCCAGCCGCACCCCCTCCACGTCGGCACTCACGGCCGCAGCCCGCAAGGCGGCGTCGGCCGCAGCCTGGCGGTCCGCTCCGCGCTCGAGCAACAGCTCGAGCATGGCCCGGTCCAGGTCGTACATGGCAAGCTTGGCGAACTCGGACAGATCGGTCCCACCCAGCCGGCCGTCTCGCAGCGCCTCTGCCGCCCCCACGACGTCACCAGCGTAGACGGCCGCCCGCAGCACCCTGCCCCACCAGTCCCGGGCCTCGGCCCGATCGGGCATGCCGTCCAGCAGCAACGCCAGCATCACCCCATCGTCGTCCTCGATGGCCACCTCCACCGGGTGATCGAAGACGCCATCCAGGATCGCCGCCCCCCGGTCCAGCAGCGCCGCGACGGCCTCGTGATCCCCATCGTCCACAGCCTCGTTGAGCATCCGGCGGTGGAAGCGACCGTCCCACTCAGCGTCGATGTCGAAGCCCAGGGCCAGCACCCTGTCCAGACGATCCCAGCTGTGGCTCTCGGCTGCCCGGAAGGCCAGCTCCGCCAGTGGGTAGCCCGCAGCCACCAGCTGCTGGAGCACCCGTGGATTGGCCACCTCCGCACCCCCAATGTCACCCCAGCCCAGCTCCAGATCCTCGAGCTCGGGCTCCAGGACCAGCACCGCCTGCAGGCGGCGCTCGCTGCCGAGGATCTCCCCGTCGATCTCCCGCAGCTTTCGCGGTGCGCCCAGCTCCGCCAGCCGTGCCGCCAGCTCCAGCTCTTCCTGGGTCACCGCCGCACCGAAGGCCGAGCGCAGGGTCGCGGGATCGAGCCCCGCCTCCAGCAGCAGGTCCAGCAGGACCGGATCCGCCGCCATCCGCTCCACCGTCTCCTCGTTCCAGTACAGGCCTGCGGCCGACAGGTCGGGCTCCAAGGCCAGCAACCGCTCGAGGCGCGCCCGGTGCAACAGCTCGACAGGCACCTGGCCCAGGCCGCGCTCGGCCCCAAAGCCCACCAGCTTCTCCGCCCACGCCAGCTCCCCGGCCTCCACCGCCGCAGCGAAAGCACCGTCCAGGGTGTCGATGCTGGCCCCGTGCTCCAGCAGCAGCTCCAAGAGCCCCTGGTGACGCAGATCCGCCGCGTGGCGCATGGGCTTGACCGAGCGAGTCTTCCGCACCTTCTCGGTCAACAGGTCCTCGTCCACGATGGGCGACATCAGCCACAGCCCGCCCGTGACCACCGACATGATGGCCCCAGCCGCGTGGATGCGACGGGTGGTGTAGCTGTAGCTGCACGACTCGTTGGGACTCGCCCCCCCCTCGAGGGCCACGCGCGCAGCGGCCAGATCGGGGTACTCCCCCGCCATCGCGGCGCACAGATCGTCGTGGGGGCCCTCGGCCCGCAGGGGGGACGCGGCAAGCGCGAGCGCAAGCAGCGCCACGGCACCCCGGACCATCAGCCTTCCGCCAGCAGCCGCTCCAGCGCACCGCGATCGAGGATGGTCACCGTTTGCTCTTCGACCTCGATCATGCCGTCCTTCCTCAGGCTCTTCAGCGCTCGCGAGAAGCTCTCGGGCTGTAAACCCAGGAAGCTGGCAACATCTTTCTTCGGCGCCGGAAGCGTGACGGCGGCCCCTTGGCTGTGGGCCAGCCCCAGCAGGTAGCTGGCCACCCGCATCACTCCGGACCTCTGGCCGTGGGCTGCCAGGGATCGGGTGAGTTCCCACATCCGCGCCATGGCCGCGCCCAGCATCTTCATGGCCAGATCCTGGTCGCGTCGGAAGGCGTCCAGGAGCGCCGACCGGGGCAGCACAAGCACGGTGCAGGGCTCGGCGCAGTCGGCGCTGGCGGGGAAGTCCGCGCCCATCAACACGGCCACTTCTGCCACCAAGGCGGGGCCCTCGAGCAGGTGGATCACCTTCTCGCGCCCTCCCGGCCCCCGCCGCACCACGCGGATGGCGCCGTGGACCACGCAGTACAGCCGGTCAGCGGCCTGGCCACGCTCGAAGAGCACCTCGCCCCGATCGTAGAGCCGCAGCAAGCCCTGATCGGCCAGGGCCCGACGCTCCGAGTCCCCGAGCACCGAGAACACGGGCAGCTGGGACAGATGCCCGGCCAGGACCCCGGGCTTGGGCTGCAAGGTCTTCATGGCGGCCGCCTCCAAACCAGGTATACGTTATCCGAATTGCAGGGAGCGAGCCCATGAGTAGCATCCTACGCATCTCCGAAGCCGCCAACCTGGGCATCCACGCCCTGGTCTACCTCGCCCTCGAGACCGACTGCTCTCCCTGTAGCGCGGGCTCCATCGCCAAGGGCCTGGGGGTCTCCGAGTCCCACCTGGCCAAGGTCATGCAGCGCCTGGTGGCGGCGGACATGGTCCGCTCCGTCCGCGGCGCCCGTGGGGGCTTCACCATCGTTGCCGACCCCGAGCGCACCTCACTGTTGGCGGTACTCGAGGCCATCGACGGCCCGATCCACGCCAGCGGCTGTCTACTTGGGCGTGGCAACTGCTTGATCAACTTCTGCTGGCTCGCCGAACTGGAGTCGGAGGCCATCGGACTGGTGCACAAGCACCTCGGCTCGGTCACTCTCGCGGATGTGGCCCGACTGCCCGGCGTCGAAAATCAAGCCTGAAGCCTGACAACGATCAAGGTGGCACAAAAAGTTGCAGTTCGGCCTTGCTGAGTACAGGGCTAAATAGGTATTTTGGTTCCGAATTACCGATTTCCCCTCGAGGCCAGCATGTCCGATCAGACCCTCGACCGCCGCGGCGCAATGCGAGTCATCGCGGCCGGCCTGGCTGGCGGCGCCGCCGCTCTGGCCGGCGGCATCGCCGTGGGCTTCCTGTACCCGGTGCCGAAGGTCGAGCAGAAGCCACGCTTCATCTGCCTGCGCCGCCAGGTCAGCTCCGAGCGCCCCATGGAGCTGCTGGACGACGACGGCCGCAAGGTCCTGCTGATGGAGAAGTCCGATGGCGAGCTGATGGCCATCGGCACCACCTGCACCCACCTGGGCTGCTCGGTGTTCTACCGTCCGCCCGGGTCGGCGTTGAACCGCGGCGCGGCCGCCGGTTCGAACGGCGACGCCCAAGGCGGCCAAGGGACCGCCTTGGGCCAGTTCGAGTGCCCCTGCCACGATGGCTGGTTCGACGCCGAGGGCACCCCCACCGCCGGCCCCCCCGATCGGCCCCTGCCCCGCTACCCGGTGACGGTCAGCGACGGCAAGGTCTTCGTGAAGCTCGCCTAAAGAAGAAGTGGAGAGTCCCATGTCCAGCCGCGTGATCGAAGACCTGGTCAAGGCCTTCCCCATCGACATCAAGGGCCTCTACGAGAAGGTGGACGAGCCCCTGCCCCACTCGGCAAAGCGCTGGTGGTGGTGCTGGGGCGGCATCGCCGGACTGCTCTTCGGCCTGCAGGTCGCCACCGGCCTGCTGCTGGCCTTCTACTACCGGGCCGAGCCCGGCACGGCCTACGAGAGCATCCGCTACATCACGGAGGACGCCCGCTTCGGGCTGTTCCTGCGCTCGGTGCACAACTGGGGCGCCTCCTTCATGGTGGTGTTCCTCTTCCTGCACATGCTGCGCACCTTCGTCACCGGCTCGTACCGGGAGCACCGCTGGGGCACCTGGATGGCGGGCGTGGGCCTGCTGGGCGTGACCCTGGGGCTGGCGTTCACCGGCTATGCGCTGGTGGGCGACACCGTCAGCTACTGGGCCATCGTGGTGACCTCGAACATCGTGGGCGCTGTGCCGGTCTTCGGCGGCTTCGCCAAGCAGCTCTTCATGGCAGGCGACAACTTCAACGACGCCACCCTGAGCCGCATGTACGCCTTCCACGTGCAGATCATGCCCATGGCGCTGATGGCTGTGGTGGCCGTGCACCTGATGTTCGTGCGCCTGCACGGGATGCACCGTCCCGGCAACGCCACCGACCTGGCCGCCGACAAGACCGAGACCGAAGAGAAGGGCCCGTACCACTTCTTCCCGTCGCACGTCATCGCCGAGTCCGCCTCCTTCCTCTACATCGTGCTCATCATCATGCTGCTGGCCCTGGCCTTCCCCGTGGCCATGGGGATCCCCTTCGACCCGGCCGTGACGCCCGAGCACATCAAGCCCGAGTGGTACTTCTACGCCTTCTTCCACCTGCTCAAGCTCATCCCTGGGCAGCTGGGCGTGGTGGTGATGCTGCTGCTGGGCGTGGTCCTGTTCTTCTGGCCCTTCGTTGACCAGTACATCCTTCAACCCA
Organism: uncultured Enterobacterales bacterium; assembly: GCA_964532635.1. Lineage (GTDB taxonomy): Bacteria > Myxococcota_A > UBA796 > UBA796 > JAFGLY01 > CALDOK01. Next base: position 8,854 of record CAZHIK010000066.1, on the reverse strand, counting down.
TCGATCGCGCCCTGTTCAAGGGGCGTGTCGAGACCAGCCTGCTGGTGGGCGTGGCCACGGTGGCCGTCTACCTCATCTGGTCCGTCGTCGAGTCCTACTGAGCCGTCCTGGAGACCCCCATGTCCCTCAAGGTCAAAGAGATCATCATCGCGCTGTGCTCGGCGCTCATCATCGTCGTGCTCGGCTATGTCGTCATGGCCGAGAAGGAGCACGCAACGGGCGAGGCCAAGCCAGTCGTCAAGGCCGACTCCGCCGGCTGCGTGGACTGCCACGGCGAGGAGATGGACGACGGCGGTCGCGGCCGCGACCCCGGCGTCGTCTCCCACTGGAAGCACAGCGTGCACGCCATCAACGGCGTGGGCTGCATGGACTGCCACGGCGTGCCCGAGGCCGGTGACGGCCCCGACATCGACAATCCCCGCTTCGTGGTTGCCACGACCTGGGACAAGGAGAGTGGGCTCAAGTCCATCGAATTGGTCACAGACGACGCTGGCAAGCCGGTGGAGCGTGACGACCTGTGGACCCACGAGGGCGCCCAGATCGTGACCGCGGTCTCCCCGCGCAGCTGTGCCCAGTGCCACGAGACGGAAGCCGACGAGTTCTTCCACTCCCGGCACCAGAGCGCGGCCCAGTTCCTGGGCTCCATCGACAACTTCCTCGGCCGCTACGCCGAGGGCCCGGCCGCTGCCAACAACGGCTGCCAGCAGTGCCACGGCTCGGCCCTGCGGGTCAGCAAGGGCGCCGCTGACGACGAGCCGCCCATCTACGCCGCCGACACCTGGCCGAACACCGGCATGGGCCGCGTGAACATCGACGGCTCCTGGGGCTCCTGCTCCGCCTGTCACAGCCGCCACGAGTTCAGCGCCGAGGTGGCCCGCCGCCCCGAGAACTGCGGCAAGTGCCACATGGGCCCCGACCACCCGCAGATCGAGGTATTCGAGGAGTCCAAGCACGGCATCGCGTTCGCCAAGAACGCCGACAGCATGGGCATGGACGCCCCCGGCCTCGAGTGGGTGCTGGGTGAGGACTACAGCGCGGCCCCCAGCTGCTCCAGCTGCCACCTCGGCCCCGTCGCCGCCCACGGCAACTACGAGCCGCTGCCCATGACCCACGACGTGGGCGCCCGCATCAGCTGGACCCTGCGCCCCAAGGTCTCCATCAAGCCCGCCGGCATCGTGGCCGCGGACGGCACCGTGCATCTGAAGGACCCCGAGGGTCGCCGCCAGGACATGAAGCAGGCCTGCCTGGTCTGCCACGGTGACGCCTGGGTCGACAACTTCTACACCCAGTTCGACAACGCGGTCGTTTTGTACAACGAGAAGTACGGCAAGCCCAGCACCGCCATCTACAACCACCTCAAGGAGGTCGGCGTGCTGGACAAGGTGCCCATGAACGAGCACCTGGACTACGAGTACTTCGAGATCTGGCACCACGAGGGTCGTCGCGCCCGCCACGGCGCCGCCATGATGGGCCCCGACTACGTCCAGTGGCACGGTTTCTACGAGCTGACCCGCAACTTCTACACCAAGTTCCTCCCCGCAGTGAAGCACGCCGCTCACGACAAGGGCATGGAAGAAGAGGTGATGGCCTTTGTCGATGCGACCCTGCACGAAGGCGACAACTGGGACAAGTACCACCGCTGGACCGAGGGCCTGAACGCCGAAGAGCGCGAGGCCATGCTGTCCTGGGAGCAGGAGACCTACGGCGCACGGGAGTAGCCCTCCCAGCGCCGCGGGCCACCCCGCACGGGACCACCATGAAAGCCCTGCTCGCCTCCCCCATCGTGCTGTCCGCCATGTTGCTCGCGGCGCACTTCCTGCGGGGAGGCGAGGCCGTTTTCGTGGCGCTGTGCCTGGCCCTGCCCCTGCTGCTCGCGGTGCGGCGACCCTGGGCCGGCTGGCTCATCAGCGCGGCCCTGATTCTCGGCAGCCTCGAGTGGCTGCTCACCCTCATCGACATCGCCCAGCTGCGCATGGCCATGGGTGCTCCCTGGCGACCCATGGCCGCCATCCTGGGCACTGTCACCTTGCTCACCGGAGCCTCCGCCCTGTTGCCGCGAACCCGGCACCTCGCACGCCACTTCTCCGTGAGCAGCAGCGGGGCGGAAGGCTCCCAATCCTCGTCGGAGTCCACCCCATGACCACCGATCCCCTGCGCGCACTCATCTCTGGCCACGAGCGAGTCTCCGAGTGGCTCAGCACCATGTGGAGTGCTGCCGGTCTGCTGGCCAGCGACGACCCCCGGGAGCTGCTCGCCCTCCAGCAGTTCCTCCGCACCCACGTCCGCGAGCACTTCGAGCTGGAAGAGCAGGTGGTCTTCCCAGCGCTGCTCGAGCTGGATCCCCGCAGCTCGGTGCAGATCCTGGTGGAGGAGCTTCGCAAGGACCACCTGAGCATCCTGGGCGGCTGCAACGCGCTGTTCCGCGACCTGGCCTGGGCCATGGCCCAGGAGGACAGCGATGAATCCATCCGTGCCCTGCACGGGCGCGCCCGGGCCATCATCGACGAATTGCTGGCCCACGCCGCCCGCGAGGACGCCCACCTGATCCCGCTGGTGGCGGACCACCGGGGACGCACCGAGGCGGCCATCGTGGGCCGGGCCAAGGTGGAGCGCCGGCCCATGCTGCTGGTGCGGACCGGCCTGGCGGACGGGGGGGAGGCGGCGCTGGTGCTGCAGAACGCCGAGACCATCCGGCTGGT
>CAZHIK010000066.1:0-6145 GCA_964532635.1 uncultured Enterobacterales bacterium | reverse complement strand
CGGGCAGATCCATTCCGCTCTGGCCTACTACTGGGACCACCGGGAGGAGATCGAGCTTCGGATGCTCTGAACGGGCCTCGACGCCCGCTGTCCCGTGACTATTACCAGGGTCAACCCGAGAGGTGACCCGCCTGGCTCCCTGACCCCACCCTCCCCCTGCTCGCCTTCGACACGTCCATCCCGGGGCTGGTGGATCGGGTGCTCGACGCCTGGCTACTCCACGCCGCACTCCCGCTGGCTCTGCCATGGGCCGCCGGCCTGGGGCTGGCCCTCCATGGACGCCGCTGGGGCCTGGCAGCGGTGTTTGGGGCCTTCCTGACAGGGTTGATCGTCAGCCTGGTGCCCGGCCTCGGTCACATCGGCAATCTGCTGCAGACAGAGCACTGGCTGGCCCTGGCCGCGGTGATGCTGCTGGCCCGGCCGCCCTCTGGTGGCGCGCCGCGCCTGGCCAGCCTGGCTCCCTTGCCGCTGGCGGGTCAGGGGCTGGGGGCCTTGATCCTGGTGGTCACTATCGCGGGCAAGGGCCTGCTGGAGCGAGGGGCACGCGCACGGGGGTGGCTGGCCGCCGCCATCGGCCTGCTGGCCCTGGCCACCCTGCTCGACGCCGAGCTGCTGTGGCTCTGGGACCGCACCGTGGCCCTCACCGGCCTGGGTTCCGATCCGGCCTCCCTGGCCGTGCGGCTCCTGGTAGCTGCGGTTCGCGTTGCGGGATGGGGGGCGGCGCTGGGCTGGCTCTACTCCTCCCCATCGCCTCCCCAGTGCTCATCGAACCGCCGCTCGAGCGCCTCGAAGTAGTCGCCCTCGCCCAACAGGGCCACGCGCAGCTCGTGGAGGGTGCCCTTCTCCCGCTCGCCCTCGAGCCGGTCGGTCAGGGCGTCCACCGCTTCTTCGCGCCGCAGGACATGCAGCGCTCGGAGTGTGCGCACCACCTGCCGACCCAAGCGCCTCAGGAACACCCGCCCCCCAGCGAAGCTGCGCTTCAGGATCTGGCTGATGGGCGAGGTGTCCGTGTCCTTGCAGGTACGGTCGATGACCCGGTTGAGGTGTTCGAGCGAGGCCTTGTCCTGACCGAGACCGTCGCCGTCGATGCAGCCCCGGTCCAGAGCGTGTTCTACCAGCAGGCCCTGGTGCAGCAGCCGGGAGGCCACGTCCACCGCTTCTTTCACCGCGAAGATGTAGAACACCTTCCGGAAGATCTTGCGGATGGGGTAGATGACCACCCCCAGCAGGCAGCCCATCAGCAGGTTGCGGTTGGTCTTGGTGAGCGCTCGCCGCTGGCCCCAGGTCAGCTCGATGCCCCTGGCGCGAAACTGCCGCCCCACCAGGTGGCGTCGGATGGCCCCGATGACCAGGTCGTCGACGAAGGGGATCGGAGACAGCGCGCAGACCCCAGCCAGGATGGCCGAGGTGGTGATGGACTTGCGCGAGGGCTTGGACGCGGGTGCGGTAGGGGCGGGTGCAGGGAGGTCGGTCACTGGAACGATGGGGCTCGGGGTGAAGAAGAGGTAACGCTCGAGCGGAGAGGACGGCAGTGGGCGCTGTACACAGAGGGAGCGCCCGGCAACAAGGGCCCGCGTGAACGTTCCAAGACCGCGACAGGGTCGGGGTGAACGTTCCAACAGGGACAAAGGCAGAGCACGCCCCCCCGGAAGCCGGCTTTCTACCGCAGCACCGGAGACCGCCGGCAAGTCCACACGGCCAAAATGGAACCCTCGAAGCGACCCTGTCGCAGAAACGGAACGTTCGGCCGGACCCTCGTTGCTGAGTCGAGTGTGCCACCAGGCACGGCGCTGGCCGACCTGCCGCCAGGACGCGAGGCGAGTGGTTAGAGCCCCTCCCATGACCGACTACTACGCCCGCCAGCGCATCCTCCCCGAGATCGGCCCCGACGGCCAGCAACGCCTGGCAGCATCCACCGTGGTGGTCATCGGCTGCGGCGCCCTGGGCACCGTCCAGGCCGAGCTGCTGGCCCGGGCCGGCGTGGGCCGCTTGGTGGTGGTGGACCGCGATCGTGTCGAGACTACCAACCTGCAGCGCCAGCTGCTCTACACCCAGCACGACGCCGACGAGCGCAAGCTCAAGGCCCTGGCCGCTGCCGAGCGCCTGCAGGCCGTCAACCCGAACATCCGCGTCGAGGCTCGGGTGGTCAGCGTGGGTCCTCGCACCATCCGACCACTGCTCGAGGGCTGCGACCTGGCCATGGACGGCACCGACAACGTGGAGACCCGGTACGTGCTCAACGACGCCTGCGTCAAGGCCGAGATCCCCTGGGTCTACGGAGGGGCGGTGGGCACCGAGGGCCTGCTGATGGGCGTGCTCCCTGGCCAGGGCCCCTGCCTGCGCTGCGCCTTCCCCGATCCCCCACCCACCGGCAGCCTGGCCACCTGCGACACCGCCGGCGTGCTGGCGTCCACCACCGTCACCGTGGCCGCGCTGCAGGTGGCCGCCGGTCTGCGGCTGCTGCTGGGCCAACACCAGACCGTGGGCAAGCTCACCAGCCTCGATCCCTGGCAGGCCCGCTTCCACACCATCACGGTCCCCAGAGATCCCGACTGCCCCTGCTGCAGCGCGCGCAAGTTCCCGTTCCTGCGCAGCTCCGGCGTAGCCACCGCCACCACCTTGTGCGGCGAAGAGGCCGTGCAGGTCACCCCCGCCGAGCCCATCCGGGTGGGCCTGCCCGATCTGGCCACACGACTGCAAGGAGCGGGCACCGTAGACCTGGGTGACGACCACCTCGTCTTCGCCACCGAAGAACACGAGCTGCTGGTCTTCTCCGACGGCACCGTGCTGGTCAACGGCACCCGCGACATCGACCTGGCCCGCACGCTCGTGGCCCGCTTCGTGGGGAGCTGAGCCACCCTCGTCCCCCTTCCCCGCGTGGAGCCCGGCCCTGGATCCCGAGGTTCCCGGGAGACCGGCGGAGCTGATGGCGTCTCGAAGGATGCGCTATGGGAAGAGACAGATGTTCCATCAGCCCGGAGCCCCCATGCGCGCGCTCTCCCTGGCCGCCCTGATCCTCGCCTTCACCGCCTGCCGCAACGACGCCGACACAGGGCCGAAGGACCCCGTCGACACCGGGCCCGAGACCGTGGACGCCGACGGCGACGGTTACCCGGACGGCGACGACTGCAACGACAGCGACGCCTCCATCCACCCCGGCGCCGACGAGGCCTGCAACGAGCTGGACGACGACTGCGACGGCGAGGTGGACGAGGATGTCGGTGAGACCTGGTACCTCGATGCCGACGGTGACGGCTACGGCGACCCCGATGTCGCGGAGCAGGCCTGCGAGCCCGCTTCGGATCGCGTGGCCGACGCCAGCGACTGCGATGACGGCGACGCCTCGGTCAACCCCGGCGCCGACGAGGTCTGCAACGAGATCGACGACGACTGCGACGGGCTTGTGGACGATGAGGACGAGGCGGTCGCCGAGGCGGACGTCTGGTACCGCGATGCCGACGAGGACGGCTACGGCGACGACGACACCACCACATCCGCCTGCGAGCAGCCCTCCGGCTACGTCGCAGAGGGCGGCGACTGCGACGACAGCGACGAAGCCTACAATCCCGGTGCCAGCGAGGATGACTGCGCGGATCCGGCCGACTACAACTGCGACGGCTCCACCGGCTACGCCGACGCGGACGGAGACGGCTGGGCGGCGTGCGAGGAGTGCGACGACGCCTCCTCGGCGGTGAACCCGGACGCCGACGAGCTGTGCAACGGCTTCGACGACGACTGCGACGGCACCATCGACGAAGCCGACGCCATCGACGCCAGCCCCTGGTACGCCGACGACGACGGTGACGGCTACGGCGATCCCGACGCCTCCGTGGCCGACTGCGGAGAGCCCATCGGCTACGTCGCAGACGACACCGACTGCGACGACGCCGAGGCGGCCATCCATCCCGCCTCCACCGAGAGCTGCGACGGCATCGACAACGACTGCGACGGGCTGACCGACGACGACGATCCCTCGGTCTCCGGCGCCACCACCTGGTACCTGGATTATGACGCCGACGGCTACGGCTCGACCCGCCTGACGGCCGAGGCCTGCGAGCAACCCTCCGGCTACGTCGCCGACGCCACAGACTGCGACGACGGCGACGCCTCCGCCTACCCGGGCGCCACCGAGATCTGCGACGGCGCGGACAACGACTGCGACGGCACCACCGACGAGGACGACGCCAGCGACGCCGGCACCTGGTACGCCGACAGCGACGGCGACGGCTACGGCGACCCCCTGACCACCGCCACCGCCTGCGACACCCCCAGCGGCTACACCGCCGACGCCACCGACTGCGACGACACCAACAGCGCGATCAACCCCGCCGCTACCGAGGTCTGCAATGGCATCGACGACGACTGCGACGGGATGACCGACGACGACGATCCCGGGATCACCGGCACCACCACCTGGTACCTGGACTACGACGCCGACGGCTACGGCTCGACCCGCCTGTCCGCCGACGCGTGCACACAGCCCTCCGGCTACGTGGCGAGCGACACCGACTGCGACGACGGAGACGCCTCGAGCCACCCCGGCGCCACCGAGATCTGCGACGGTGCCGACAACGACTGCGACGGCACCGCCGACGAGGACGACGCCATCGATGCCAGCACCTGGTACGCCGACGGCGACGGCGACGCCTACGGTGACGCCAGCACCACCGCGCTCGCCTGCACCCAGCCCACCGGCCACGTGGCGGACGCCACAGACTGCGACGACAGCGACAGCTCCATCAATCCCGGCGCCACCGAGATCTGCGACGGCGTGGACGACGACTGCGACGGCAGCACCGATGAGGACGACGCCAGTGACGCCGGCACCTGGTACGCCGACACCGATAGCGACGGCTACGGCGACGCTGGGTCCACCACCACGTCCTGCTCCGTCCCCAGCGGCCACGTCACCGACGCCACCGACTGCGACGACAGCGACAGCGCCGTGAATCCCGCGGCCGCCGAGGCCTGCGACGGCGTCGACAACGACTGCGACGGAAGCATCGACGAGGACGACGCCAGCGACGCATCCACCTGGTACGCCGACGACGACGACGATGGCTACGGCGACGCCAGCGACAGCATCACCGCCTGCAGCCAGCCCAGCGAGCACGTGGCGGACGCCACCGACTGCGACGACTCGGACGACGACGCCTACCCGGGCGCCGACGAGCGCTGCAACGGCGAGGACGACGACTGCGACGGCTCCATCGACGAGGACGGCGCCGTGGACGGCAGCACCTGGTACGCCGACACGGACGGTGACGGCTACGGCGACGCCAGCAGCACCACCACCGCCTGCGAGCAGCCCACGGGCAGCGTGTCCGACGCCACCGACTGCGACGACAGCGACAGCGACATCAACCCGGCCGCCACCGAGACCTGCGACGAGGTGGACAACGACTGCGACGGCTCCGCCGACGAGGGTCTGTTCGGCATCGGCGAGTCCTGCCCGGCCGAGAGCTGCGCCGAGATCCTGGACCACGACGCCACCGCCACCGACGGTGACTACTGGCTCGATCCCACCGACTCGGGCAGTGCCGAGGAGTACGCGTGCGACATGACCACCGACGGTGGCGGCTGGACCCGCATCGTGCGTTGGAACCGCGTGGACGACGGCGACTCACAGTCGGATCTGAGCATCGTGTTCGACGAGCTGTACAACAACATGAGCACCTGGAGCGAGGCCACCAGCTACGTGCAGTGGTGCGACGACGACGCCACCAACGACGTGGTGGCCTGGGCGGCGTGGGTGGACATCCCCAACGACGGCGAGCTCATCCACCACGTGTACTACACGGGCTCCGACGGCATGGGCCAGAGCGCCACCTTCGTCTTCGCCGAGGCAGGGGGCACCGATGTGGACCTGCTCTGCTCGGACAACATCACCACGCTGTCCTACTACTCCTCCACCGAGCAGTCCTACCTGCCCGACTACAGCTGCGGCACCGCCGACACCAACTGGACCTGGAACGACACCCTGCAGGAGCATCTGGGCTCGGAGATCACCGCCTTCCACCTGCACTCGTTCCACCGCGACTCGTCCTGCGGCGACAAGTCCCGCCTGTACTCCATCGAGGCCTGGGTGCGCTAGTTTTTCGACGCGGGGAAAGTGACCGGGTCGAATGTATCGCTCCGCGCGCGG
>CAZHIK010000065.1:0-16941 GCA_964532635.1 uncultured Enterobacterales bacterium | reverse complement strand
AGGTTGTGCTCGCGCGCGCCGCGGATGGCGATGACGTCCTGACTCATGGGCGCTCCCGCAGGCCCCTTGGGGGGCTCTGCACCCCGATATCCGGCGGGGGGAGGCTCAGCTGTTGCCGGGCCGCTCCTCCTGGCCTCGCGGCCCCTCCCTCGCCCGGGCGACGTCGGTGGAGATGAGCGCGACGATGATGACGACGAGGGTGATGAGCATTGGAGCCTCCACCCACAGCATGGCCGCACTGCGGGCGGGGCCAAGCGCCAAGCGGGGGTCCTGTGGGTACGCCTACGTCACCGGGTGGTGGTGGGTGCGGGCTGACGGCAGGTCTGTGGGCGGCTATGGTGGGCGTTCAACGGAGGACCGACGATGCGCAGCTGACCGCGACCCACAGGCTGGCCGCTCCGCGGCCGATGTTTGATCCCTGTGCGGTTCGGTGTGCGCCCTCGGTGCTCCCTTCGCCCTCGGTGCGTGCGCCCTCCGCTTCGGAGGCAGCATGTCGCTCCGCTTCCAACGTGTCTCGTTTCGTTATCCGTCCGCTCCCGCGGACCTCTTCGTCGACCTGTCTCTGCAGCTCGATCCTGGCTGGACCGGGGTGGTGGGTGCCAACGGCGCGGGCAAGAGCACCCTGCTCGACCTGGCAGCGGGCGGGCTGGAGCCCACCCGCGGCAGGGTGGCTCGCCCCGCGGTGGTGGCCTGCTGTCCGCAGCGCACGGACGCGCCCCCTCCCGCTCTCGAGGCGCTGTGTCTGGACTGGTCGGCGGGTGCGTGCCGCTGGCGCGGGCTGCTGGCTGTGCCCGAGGACGCGGCCTGGCGCTGGGAGACCCTGAGTCACGGCGAGCGCAAGCGCTGCCAGTTGGCGGTGGCTCTCGCGTCGGAGCCGGACCTGCTGGTAGTGGACGAGCCCACCAATCACCTGGACGAGCCCGGTCGTGAGCGCCTGCTGCGGGCGCTCGTGCGCTTCCGCGGGATCGGGCTGCTGGTGAGCCACGATCGAGCCTTGCTGGACCGACTGTGCGCTCGCTGCCTGTTTCTGGGTGGGGATGAGCCCACCACGCGGCCCGGTGGTTGGAGCGCGGGCCAGGCTCAGGCAGACCACGATCGCGCCACGGCCGTGCGGGTGCGGCAGCGGGCCCGCCAACAGCTGGCGCGTGCGGAGGCCCAGGCCCTGCGCGCGGCCGGCGAGGCCAGCGGCTCGGCTCGTCGCCTCTCGGCCCGGGGGCTGGCGCGCGGTGACAGCGACGGCCGGGCGAAGCTGAGGCTCGCTCGGCTGACGGGCAAGGACGCCCGGGCGGGGCGCGCACGGCAGCTGGCCCTGGGGCGGGTCGGCCGTGCTCGGGAGGCCCTCGAGGCCGCTCGCGTGGCCCCGGAGCGGGCGGTGGGTGTGGTGCTTCCGGGCCTGGTGCACCGGGGTGCTGCCCTGATCCGCGCACCCGCGGCGGAGCTGGCCCTGGGACCCGAGCGACGGCTCACGGTGCCCGAGCTGGTCGTCGGGGAGACGGATCGCGTGGCGCTGGTGGGTGGAAACGGCAGCGGGAAGACCACCCTGCTGGCTCACCTCGTCGCGAGCCACCGGCAGCCCGAGGAGCGGGTGGTGGTGGTGCCGCAGCATCTGGACCGGGCCGAGGGGCGGCGGCTGCTGGCGACGCTTCGCGAGCTCGGACCCGAGGCCCGCGGGCGAGCGTTGACCCTGGTGAGCCACCTGGGCTCCGACCCAGGGAGCTTGCTGGACAGCTCCCAGCCCAGCCCGGGCGAGGCTCGCAAGATCGCCCTGGCCCTGGCCGCCGCTCGTTCTACCAGCCTGCTGGTGCTGGACGAGCCAACCAACCACTTCGATCTGCCGGCCGTGCGAGCGCTCGAACAGGCCTTGCAGGGATTTCCTGCGGCACTGCTGCTGGTCTCGCACGATCCCGCGTTTCGTGAGGCTGTCGGGGCGGTGAGCTGGCGGCTGGAGGGTGGTGGCGTGATCCGCGGTCCTTGACCCACCCGTGGGGGCGTGAAGCTTCGCTCCATGAAGCTGCGCGCCGATCTTCGCAGGATGTTCGAGCTGGCCCGCCCGGAGCTGGGGTGGCTCGCCCTGGGGACCCTGGCGCTCCTGGTGGCCTCGGGGCTCAGCCTGTCCTTCCCGATGGTGATCGGGAAGCTGGTGGACGGTGTGGTCGATGGCGGCGGAACCGAGATCGTGGACCGCTGGGCCATGATCCTCGTCGCGGTCTTCGCGGGCATGGGCCTGGCCACCATGGGGCGCGCCTATCTGTTCACCGTGGCCGGCGAGCGGGTGGTGGCCCGGCTGCGACAGGCGCTCTTCGGAGCGCTCATCCACCAGGAGATCGGCTTCTTCGATCAGCAGCGCACCGGCGAGCTGACCAACCGCCTCGCCTCCGACACCACCGTGATCCAGAAGGCGGTCACGGTCAACGTGTCCATGCTGCTGCGCTTCGTCATCCAGGCCCTGGGCGCGGTGGCGATCCTGGCCTGGCTGTCGTGGAAGCTCACCATCGTGATGCTCGCCGTGGTGCCCCTGGTGGCCGCTGGCGCTGGGCTGTATGGGCGGCTGATCCGGCGGGTGTCCCGCGACGTGCAGGACGCCCTGGCCGACAGCACGGCCGTGGCCGAGGAGACCTTGTCCGGGGTGCGCACGGTGCGGGCCTTCGCCCGCGAACGTCACGAGGAAGGCCGCTACGGCGAAGCCGTGATGCGGGCCTTCGAGCTGGCCCGGAAGCGGGCCTGGCTGGGCGCGACCTTCCAGGGGGCCGTCAGCTTCGCCGGCTACGGCAGCATCGCCGCGGTGCTGTGGTACGGCGGGCGCATGCTGTCCAGCGGGTCCATGAGCTACGGCGAGCTCACCAGCTTCCTGCTCTACACCTTCACCGTGGCCTTCGCCATCGGCGCCCTGAGCGGCCTGTGGGAAGACTTCGCCAAGGCCCTGGGCGCCAGCGAGCGGGTCTTCGAGCTCATGGACCGCCGCTCCGAAGTCTCGGGGGGCACGGCCGAGCCCTCCGGGGTCGTAGGCCGGGTCCGCTTCGAGGGCGTGGGCTTCGCCTACCCCAGCCGCAAGGACCAGCCCGTTCTGCGGGACCTGACCATGCAGCTCGAGCCCGGCGAGGTGGTGGCGGTGGTGGGCCCCAGCGGCGCGGGCAAGTCCACGGTGGCCGCGTTGCTGTCGCGCTTCTACGATCCCGACACTGGCCGCATCCTGCTCGACGACTCGCCTCTCACCGAGCTGTCCCCGGACTGGCTGCGGGAGCAGGTGGGTGTGGTCAGCCAGGAGCCCATCCTCTTCGCCACCAGCATCGCCGAGAACATCCGCTACGGCCGGCCCGATGCCGATGAATCTGAGGTGCTGGCCGCGGCCCGGGCAGCCAACGCCCACGAGTTCGTGTCAGGCTTCACCGAGGGCTACGAGACCCTGGTGGGCGAGCGGGGCGTGCGCCTGAGCGGCGGCCAGAAGCAGCGCATCGCCATCGCCCGGGCGGTGCTCAAGGACCCCCGGGTGCTGGTGTTGGATGAAGCCACCTCGGCGCTGGACGCCGAGAGCGAGCACCTGGTCCAGGAAGCCCTGGATCGCTTGATGCAGCAGCGCACCACCCTGGTGATCGCCCACCGCCTGAGCACGGTGCGGGACGCCGATCGGGTGGTTGTGCTGGACGACGGGCGCGTGGCCCAGGTCGGCAGCCACGATGAGCTGGTCGCGGCCGACGGGCTGTACCGCAGGTTGGTGGAGAGGCAGTTCGCGGCGGCGTGAGAGGGCTAGAAGCTGTGGTACCTTGGAGGCCCTGCTGCCCGGGACCGTGGATGATCCGACGCCTTGCATTGCTGTGCGCCATGTCCGCTCTGGTGGCCTGCGATCCCGTCGTCCCCAAGGACGACACCGGATCGGTACTGCCGGCCGAGGATCTCGACGGCGACGGCCACGACAGCACCCGCGACTGCGATGACGAAGACCCGGCGGTTCACCCTGGAGCCGACGAGGTCTGCAACGGCGTGGACGACGACTGCGACGGCTACGTCGACGCGGATGATCCCGACATCGAGGGCGGCGAGACCTACCACCCCGACGCCGACGGTGATGGCTTCGGCGACGCCAGCGAGACCACCGACAGCTGCGAGCCCATCAGTGGCTACGTGACCGACAGCTCGGACTGCGACGACGGTGACGCCGCCGTGTTCCCGGGGGCCGCGGAGCTGTGCAACGGGGTGGACGATGACTGTGACGATGTGGTGGACGAGGACGACGCCGAGGATGCGGGCACCTGGTACGCCGACGCGGATGGGGACGGCTACGGGGATCGGGGCTCAGGTACGGTGGCCTGCGAGGCTCCCAGCGGCCACGTCGCTGACAGCTCGGACTGCGACGACGACGACGCGGCCGTCAACCCCGCGGCCACGGAGCTGTGCAACGGGGTGGACGACGACTGCGACGGCGAAGTGGACGAGGACGCCGCCGCCGACGCTGGCACCTGGTACGCCGATGGTGACGGGGATGGCTACGGCGACGAGTGGGAGACCGCCGTAGGCTGCGAGGCTCGCAGCGGGTTCGTGGCCCAAGCTGGGGACTGCGACGACGATGTTGCGGCGATCAACCCAGCGGCCACCGAGCTGTGCAACGGGGTGGACGACGACTGTGACGGCACCGTGGACGTCGGCGCAGCGGACGCGGCGACCTGGTACGCCGATGCCGATGGCGACGGCTACGGGGACTCGGGCTCCAGCACCGTGGCATGCGAGACGCCCAGCGGTCACGTGGCGTCCAGCACGGACTGCGACGACAGCCTGGTCGAGGTGAACCCGGGGGCCACAGAGGCCTGCAACGGCATCGACGACGACTGCGACGGCGTCACCGATGAGGAAGGCTCCGCAGAGGGGCTCACCTGGTACCTGGACAGCGACGGCGACGGCTACGGCGACGCGTCCACTACCACCGAGTCCTGCGCCCAGCCCAGCGGCTACGCGGCCGACGGCACGGACTGCGACGACAGCGACGCCACGGTGAGCCCGGGAGAGGACGAGCAGTGCAACGGTGTGGACGACGACTGCGACGGTGACGTGGACGAGGACGATGCGGTGGACGCGAGCACCTGGTACGCCGATATCGACGGCGATGGCTACGGCGACGCCAGCTCGGGGACCGCGGCCTGCTCCGTCCCCAGCGGCCACGTCGCGGACAGCTCCGACTGCGACGACAGCGACGCCACCGTCAGCCCCGACGCCACCGAGATCTGCGATGGCGTGGACAACGACTGCGACGGCGCCACCGACGAGGACGACGCGGCCGATGCCACCACCTGGTACGCGGACGGCGACGGCGATGGCTATGGCGACGCGCTGGTGAGCGCTGCGGCGTGCACGGCCCCCTCTGGGATGGTGGCGGATGCCACCGACTGCGACGACGGCGACGTCAGCGTCAACCCCGGTGAGAGCGAGCTGTGCGACGGCTTGGACAACGACTGCGACGGCACCACCGACGAGGCCGACGCGGCCGACGCCACCACCTGGTACGCCGACAGCGACGGTGACGGCTACGGCGACGCCTCGACCTTCACCACAGCGTGCACGGCGCCCAGTGGGTACGTGGCCGACGCCACCGACTGCGACGACGGTTCCTCTGCCGTCAACACCGCGGCCACCGAGAGCTGCAACGGCGTCGACGACGACTGCGACGGCACCGTGGACGAGGACGACGCCGCGGACGCGGGCACCTGGTACGCCGACACCGACGGTGACGGCTACGGCGACGTCACCGCGACCTTCATCGCGTGCGACGCCCCCAGCGGGTACGTGGCCGACGCCACCGACTGCTTCGACGGCTCCGCGTCCATCCACCCCGGCGCGAGCGAGACCTGCAACAGCTACGACGACGACTGCGACGGCCTGGTGGACGACGCGGACAGCTCAGTGACCGGCCTGACCACCTGGTATCTGGACGGCGACGGCGACGGCTACGGCGGTGCCACCAGCACCGACGCCTGCAGCCAGCCCAGCGGCTACGAGTCCAGCGGCGGCGACTGCGACGACGGTGACTCCAGCGTCAACCCCGACGCGGTGGAGATGTGCGACGGGGTGGACAACGACTGCGACAGTGCGACCGACGAGGACGACGCCTCCGACGCCAGCACCTGGTACGAGGACGCCGATCTGGACGGCTACGGCGACGCCACCAGCACCACCACCGCCTGCTCCGAGCCCAGCGGCTGGGTGTCCGATCCCAACGACTGCGACGACGACGACGACGACATCAACCCCGGGGCCAGCGAGGTCTGCAACGGGTACGACGACGACTGTGACGGCACCGCCGACTCATCCTCGGTCTGCCCCTGCAACGTCGAGTACAACGACGACCACGTCTACCTGTTCTGCACAAAGGCCTCGGACTGGTGGGACGCCCGCACCGACTGCCTGGCCCAGGACAACTACGACCTGGCCACCATCGACGATGCCAGCGAAGACGACTTCGTCACGAAGACCGGCTACGGCTACTCCAGCAGCGAATGGTGGTGGATCGGCTACACCGACTACTACGCCTCATCCTCCCTCGAGCCCGATGGCGGTTGGGAGTGGATCGACGGCTCCAGCTCCACCTACACCAACTGGGCCTCGAGTCAGCCGGATGACGGGTGGAACGACGAGGACTGCGCCCACATCTACAACGGCGGCACCTGGAACGACCTGGACTGCGACGACTACCACTGGGGCAGCACCTCGTTGTACTTCGTGTGTGAGTCGGGGTAGCGAGGCGTCTCGCGGGCGGGGGTGAACCCCGCCCCTACATCAGCCTCGGCGGAACACCAGGGATCCCGATCGAAGCTGGCGTGGCCGATGTGCAGTACGCGCGGCACACCCCGTCCGCCCCTTGGCGTACCTCCACCAACGCCGGCGCGGTCGTTATGCAGCGCGGGCGGCCCCACGGCCGCCCCTCCGCGAACACCCACCGACGCCAGCGTGGCCGATGTGCCGGATGAGCGGCACGCCCCGTCCTCCCGTTGGCGTACCCTCACCGACGATCGCGCGGTCGTTATGCAGCGCGGGCGGCCCGTGGGCCGCCCGCAGTCTGTATGAACGACCTCTCCGAGGTCGCTCTCCGCACTACTTGACGGACTTGTCGTAGGTCTCCTCGAACTCGTCCACGGTCTGCTCGAACAGGTCGAGCATGTCGAGGATCGGCTCGGGGCTGGTGAGGTCCACGCCGGCGTTCTTCAGGATCTCCAGCGGGGGCGCGGAGCCACCGGCCGACAGCAGCTCCTTCTTGTAGCGCTCGGCGGCCTTGGTGCCGGTCTTCTTGTCGAGGATCTGGGTGCCCAGGCTGATGCCGGAGGTGAGGCCGGTGGCGTAGGAGAACACGTAGAAGTCGTAGTAGAAGTGGGGGATGTAGGCCCACTCGGAGGCGTCGTGCTCGCCCAGCTCGAACTGGGGGCCGTAGTACTTCTGGATGAGGCCGGCGTAGGTCTCGTTGAGGTAGTCGGCGGTGAGCGGGTTGCCAGCTTCGGCGTGCTCATGGATCTTCAGCTCGAACTCGGCGAAGAGGGTCTGGCGGAAGATGGTGAGCCGGATGTTCTCGAGCCGCTGGTTGAGCAGCGTCAGGCGGGCGTCCACGTCCTTCTTCTTGGTGTTGGCCAGCAGGTAGTCCAGCAGGAGCACTTCGTTGGTGGTGCTGGCGATCTCTGCGATGAAGGTGTCGTAGTCGGCGTACATGAACGGCTGGTTCTGGTTGCTGTACCAGCTGTGCAGGGCGTGGCCGTACTCGTGGGCGATGGTGAACACCGACTCGAGGTCGTTGTTGTGGTTGAGCAGGATGTAGGGGTGGACCGAGTAGGCGCCGCCGGACATGTAGGCGCCGCTGTCCTTCTTGGCGTTGGGGTAGACGTCCACCCAGCCACTGGCCGGGTCCATGCCTTCCTCGGCGAAGGACATGTAGTCCGGGCCCAGGGGCTTCATGGAGGCCAGGATCATCTCCACACCTTCGTCGTAGGTGTAGGCCTGCTCCTCGACGTCGGCGAGCATGGGGTTGTAGAGGTTGTCGAAGGTGAGCTTGCCGTCGATCCCCAGCACCTTGAGCCGCAGCGCCACATACTTGTGCATCGTGCGCTCGAGGTTGGCGTTGATGGTCTCGATGAGGTTGGTGTAGACCGCCGTGTCGATGTCGGACGGGGTCATGGCCGACTCGAGGCAGGTGTCGTAGCCGCGGGCTTCCTTCTTGAAGATGTGGGCCTTGACGATGCCGTCGAGCATGGAGGCGAAGGTGTTCTCGTAGGCTCCCAGGCCGCTGAAGAAGACGTCCTTGACCTCGGCGCGGAGCTCGGCGTCGGGGCCGCCGCGGTAGCGGGTGAAGCCGGTGACGGTCAGGGGCTCCTGCTCGCCGTTGGGGTTGGTGATCTCGGGGAAGGTGAGATCGACGTTCAGCATGGCCGAGTGCATGTAGTAGGGCGCGTCGGCGATGTTGCTCGACAGGGCCATGATGCGCTCTTCGCCCGGGGTGAGGGTGTAGGGCTTCATGCGGAAGATGTTGTCGAAGTAGTACTCGTAGACGGCCAGGTCGGGGTTCTCCTCCATCCAGGTGTCGATGGTGGCGCGGTCCATGGCCAGGATCTCCGGGTCCATGAAGCTGACCTGATCCGCGAAGGAGGGGAGCACCATCTGGATGCGGCCCGAGCGGACCTTGGGCTCGTCGAGGATCTGGTCCTCGTCGTGGTTGCGGCCGGCGTAGACGTAGAGCTTGTACAGCTGCTCGAGGATGGTGTAGGTGCCGTCGAGGCACTCGAGCATGATCTCGGGGGACTCGGACAGCTTGCCTTCGCAGGTGGGCTTGATCTTGGCGATCTCGGCCTCTACGGCCGCGAAGTCCTTCTCCCAGTCGTCGGCGGTGGCGTACAGATGGGTGAGGTCCCACTTGCACTCGTCGGGCACTTCGGCGCGCGGCAGGTTGGGATCGGGCTCGAAGGTGCACTCGGCGTTGGCGTCGGCGGTGTAGCCGGCGAGGCCGAGGACGAGGGCGGCTCCGGAAAGCTGGGCGAAGGTCATGGGGTCTCCAGGAGGGCGGGTGATCTCGGGCGTCTGCGGGACCTAACGGTGCGCTCGCGTGCCGCAGCGTTAACCCGGGTGTGCGCGCGGATCGACTGGGCACGAAGGCCTCCGGATCGGGATAGGACACCATCCTCGCAATCCAGGAGTTCTCCATGTCGATCCCCGCCCGCCTCGTCTCCTTGCGTACCCTGATGACCGAGCACGATCTCGACGCCTGGGTGGTACCCAGCGCCGACGCCCACCAGTCCGAGTACGTGTCCGAGAACTGGCTGCGTCGGGGCTTCATCTCCGGCTTCGACGGCTCCGCGGGCACCGCGGTGGTGCTGGCCGATCAGGCCCGGCTTTGGACCGACTCCCGCTACTTCCTCCAGGCCGAGGAACAGCTCGAGGGTACCGGCTTCGAGCTGATGAAGATCGGCAACCCCGGCGTGCCTAGCGTCGAGGCCTTCTTGGGCGACACCCTGGCCGAGGGTGCCCGGGTGGGCGTCAACGCGGCGGTGTTCTCGGTCAAGGGCTACGGCGAGCTCGAGGCGGCGCTCGAGCCCAAGGGCGTCACCCTGGTGCCGCTGCCCATCGACCTGGTCGACCAGGTCTGGGGCGCCGATCAGCCCCCCATGCCCACGGCTCCGGTGCGGGTCCACGGCCCCGAGGTGTCCGGCGAGAGCGTGGCCGAGAAGCTGGGCCGCATGTTCCTGCGCATGGAGCGCGAAGGCGTGGACGCCATGCTGGTCTGTGCGCTGGACGAGATCGCCTGGTCCTTCAACCTGCGCGGCGCCGACATCGCCTACAACCCGGTGCTCATCGCCTGGGGCCTCATCGAGCGCGACAAGGCCACCCTCTTCACCGGCCTCGAGCGCCTCGGGCCCGAGGTTCGCGAAGCCTTGCCCGAAAACGTGCAGCTGCGCCCCTACCAGGCCATCGACGAAGCATGTGAAGCCCTGGCCGCCACCGGCGCCAAGGTGTGGCTCGACCCGGCCGTGGCCAGCAAGCGCCTGGCCGTGATGCTCGACGAAGGTGGCGCTACCCTCCACCTGGCCACCGACCCCATCCCGGCCTGGAAGGCCATCAAGAACGCCACCGAGATCGCGGGTATGCGCGCTGCCCACATCCGCGACGGCGTGGCCATGGTTCGGTTCCTGCGCTGGCTCGAGACCGCGGTCCCCGCCGGCGGTGTCACCGAGCTGTCGGCCGAAGCCCAGCTCGAGCAGTTCCGGGCCATGGGCGAGATGTTCGTGGGCAACAGCTTCCGCACCATCGCGGGCTACGCCGGCCACGGCGCCGTCGTGCACTACGCGGCCAGCCACGACAGCAACGCGGCCGTACTGGCCCAGGGCATCTTCCTGGTGGACAGCGGTGGCCAGTACCTCGACGGCACCACCGACATCACCCGCACCATCGCCATGGGCGAGCCTACGCAAGAACAGCGCCGGGCCTACACCGCGGTGCTCCGCGGGCACCTGCAGCTGCGGGGCGCGCGCTTCAAGGCGGGCACCAACGGCTACCAGCTCGACGTGCTGGCCCGCGCTCCCCTGTGGGACTTCTTCCTGGACTATGGCCACGGCACCGGCCACGGCGTGGGCGCGGCCCTGTGCGTGCACGAAGGCCCCTTCTCGGTGTCCCTGCGCAAGAACATGACCGCCATGATGCCGGGCCACATCCTGTCCAACGAGCCCGGCTACTACAAGGCCGGCGAGTTCGGCATCCGGATCGAGAACCTGGTGCTGGTGGAGCGGGTGCAGACCAACGAGCACGGGGACTTCCTGGGCTTCGTGGACCTCACCCTGTGCCCCTACGACCGCAAGCTCATCGACGAGGCGCTGCTGTCGGATGGCGAGAAGACCCAGATCAACGCCTACCACGCCCGCGTGCTCGAGCAGCTCGGTGCGCTGCTGGACGGTGAAGAGCTGGAGTGGCTCGAGGCGGCCTGCGCGCCCATCGAGCTGGCGTGCTGTAGCTGGTAGTGGACACGTTGGTGGCGCGGGGAGCGGCTTCGCCATGACGGCCAGCGAGCCTCTGCTTCGGCCTTGTTCGCTCCCCTGGTTCGACTGGCAGCTCGATCCCTACGGCGGATGTGAGCACGACTGCAGCTACTGCTACGCCCTCGATGACGCCCCACCCGACCAAGCGCCCGGGATCCGCCCCGAGCCCGACCTCGCCGAGCGGCTCGACCGTGAGCTGGCGAAGCTGCGGCCCCAGACCATCTACATCGGCTACACCACCGACCCCTACCAGCCCATCGAGGCCACCCGCTGCGCCACCCGGCAGGCCTTGGAGGTCCTCGCCCGGCGGGGCTTCTCCGCCAGCATCCTCACCAAGTCGCAGCTGGTGGGCCGTGACATCGACCTGCTGGAGGCCATCGACGCCAGCGTCGCGGTCTCGGTCGCCTTCCAGGATGAGCGCGTGCGCGCGCTGTTCGAGCCCGCAACACCGAGCCTCGCCGGTCGCCTCGAGGGCCTCGAGCGTCTTCGGAGAGCGGGTATCCGCACCTCCGGCCTCGTCTGTCCGGTCATGCCCTTCCTCACGGATGTCAGCGCGCTGATCACGGCGCTCCACCCGCTGGTGGAGAGCATCTGGATCTACCGCCTCCAGGTGGACAGCGCGACGGGTCGCAGCTGGAGCAGGATCAGCCGGATCCTCCGGGAGCACTACCCGGGCCTGCTGGATCGATATCTGGAGATCGCCTTCTCCCGACACCATCCCTACTGGGCGGAGCTCGAACGCGAGATCCGGGGGATCGAGGTTTCCGGCGCCGTGGACATCGTGGTGGCGCTCGGCTCGCCCACCATCGAGCCGGGAGGTCAGGGTTTTCATGAGCGGTAGCGGCCCTCCATGGTATCCTGCGGAGAGGCCCAAAATGACCCTTCATCCGCCGATCTTCGCCACCTTGGTGCTCTGCTGTGCCTGCACCGAGTACCAGATCGAAGCCCCCAAGGTCGATCCCCCGGGTGACACCGGTGAGCCTGCAGTGCTGGCATGGCTCGAGGTCGATCCCCTCGAGCTCGACTTCGGCGCCATCGCTCCCGGCGATGAGGCCACCATGACGGTATCGGTCTCCAACACCGGCGGCTCCGATCTGGAGATTCTCGACCTCGCGCTCCTCGACCCGAGCGTCCCCTTCACGGTGCAAGACCTGGGCGCCACACTGCTCGGCGGTGGTGAGACCACCACGTTCGCCGTCACCTACCGGCCCGTCGACCTCGGAAGCTTCGAGGGCTGGGCCGAGGTCAGCAGCGACGCTCCGGGCTCGGGGCTCGCCTCGGTGCACCTGCTTGGAGAGACGCTGTGGCCCTCACTCACCATCCTCCCCGAGCTGCACGACTTCGGGGACGTGGAGGTGGGAGATGCGGACTATGTCGATGTGGTGGTGATCAACGAGGGAGAGAGCGCGGCCGTCCTCGGGGCCCTGCGCTTCACCTCCACCTCCGACAGTGAGCTGTTGCTCCACGACGAGGGGGATCTGGCTTCACTCCCCCTGCGCCTCGAGCCTTGGGAGAACGCCAGCGCGCGCGTGCGCTTCGCGCCTGCGGACGAGGGGGTCGAGGAGGCTTCGTTCATGGTGGAGTCGGATGATCCCAGCGCGCCCGAGCTGCTGTGCGACATCACGGGCAACGGGGTGGAGGGCCCTGACGAGCCCGAAGAGATCGAGTACGCGGTGGAGCTGCGCGTGACAGCGGACGACGCCTACCAGGCCTGGATCGATGGCTCCGAGGTGACAGGGGGATCTTCGTCCACCTGGTCCAGCTACGACACCGCCTCCGCCACGCTGGTGTCCGGCGACCACACCATCGCGGTCTACGCCACGGACATGTACTCGGTCATCTCGGGCATGATCGCCACGGTGGAGGTCGACGGTGCCACCTGGTCCATCACCGGGGATGGCAGCTGGCTGCACACCACCAGCAACCCGGGAACGGGCTGGGAGGACCCCGCGTTCAGCGACGCATCATGGACGGCGCCTGTGCCATGCGCGGACACCTCATCCTGGGGCTCCAGCCCCGCCGATCTACTGGCCGATGGAGCGCAGTGGGTGTGGTGGTCCAGCAACTGCCGCAGCCTGGGCGAGGCGTGGTTCCGGCTGAACATGACGCTGCCGTGAGCTCTGGCTACAGCTCCCACTCCACCAGCCACGCCCAGATGTTCTCCACAAGCTCGTAGTTGTCGCCCTGGCTGATGTCGGCGGAGCCAGAGCCAGAGTTGTAGAGGAACCACTCGTCCGCCATGCCGACCAGGCGGCCGTCGTCCAATTCGAGGTAGGCCAGCACCGGCCAGCCCGAGTAGGTGGCCAGGGTGGTGGTGGGGCTGGTCACCGTCCAGTGCTCGCCGCCCATGCCCACGATGGATGCCACGTCGGTGGTCAGGGCGTGGGAGCTGATGCTGGTGGCGGTGCCCGACCAGTAGGAGCTGTAGTCGGAGCAGCCCAGGCCGAAGGCCGACGGCAGGCTGTCCACCATGTCGCAAGTGGACTCGTAGGGGTGGTAGGCGACGTACAGCAGGCTGCCGCCGTCGCGGACCCAGTCCTCGAGGACGGAGGCCTCGCTCGAGTCCAGGGGGCCGTAGTCGCCAGTGCCGTTCATGATCAGCAAGCCGTAGTCGTCCAGCAACGAGGCGGTGATGCTGGTGGAGGAGAGGTTGGCGGTGTCGTAGCCGACGCCCTCGGCGGCCAGCAGGGAGGCGGCCGTAGAGGAACCGTAGGTGCCCGTGTCGGAAGGGTCGTTGTTGGTGGCGCTGTCGCTGCGGAGCCACAGAGACATCTCGCAGGCCAGGGTTCCGTCGCCGTCGGCGTCGGTCTCGAGCCAGGACAGGGAGCCCGAGCAGTCCTGGTCCACACCGTCGCAGGTCTCGGTGGCGCCGGGATGGACCGCGCTGTCGCCGTCGTCGCAGTCGGTGGCGTCGCTGACGGTGCCCGTGGGTTGGCTGCAGCTGTCGGTGGTGGTGGCTGAGTCTCCGTAGCCGTCGCCGTCGCTGTCGGCGTACCAGGTGGCGGTGCTGGTGCCGTCCAGGCTGCTGTCGTCGTCGTCCACATCACCGTCGCAGTCGTCGTCGATGCCGTTGCAGACCTCGCTGGCGGCGGGATTGATCGTCCCGTCGTCGTCGTCGCAGTCCGATGCGTCTGCCACGTAGCCGGTGGGGGCCGAGCAGGCTGTGACGCTGTCGCTGGCGTCGCCGTAGCCGTCGCCGTCGCTGTCCAGGTACCAGGTGCTTGCGTCGGTGGCGTCGTCCTCGTCGACGGTGCCGTCGCAGTCATCGTCCACGCCGTTGCAGCTCTCGGTGGCGCCTGGGTGGATGGTAGCGTCGCCGTCGAAGCAGTCGCTGTCGTCGGCGACGTAGCCTGTGGGCTGGTCGCAGGCGTCGGTGGGGGCGGTGGGCTCACCGTAGCCGTCGCCGTCGGTGTCGGCGTACCAGGTGCTGGTGCTGGTGGTGTCCAGGCTGGCGTCGTCGTCGTCGATGGCACCGTCGCAGTCGTCGTCGATGCCGTTGCAGATCTCGGAGGCGGCGGGGTTGACCGCGGCGTCTCCATCGTCGCAGTCGGTGCTGTCCGAGAGGTAGCCGCTGGGCTGGTCGCAGGAGACGGTGCTGTCCGTAGCGTCGCCGTAGCCATCCCCGTCGGCGTCGGCGTACCAGGTGGCCGCATCGACGGCGCTGTCCTCGTCCACGTCGCCGTCGCAGTCGTCGTCGGTGCCGTTGCAGACTTCGGTTCCCACAGGGCTGACCGCCGCGTCCGAGTCGTCGCAGTCGGTGCTGTCGGCGACGTAGCCCGGAGGCTGGCTGCAGGCGGCGGTGCTCGAGCCGGCGTCGCCGTAGCCGTCGCCGTCGGCATCGGCGTACCAGGTGCTGGCGTCTGCGGCGTCGTCTTCGTCGGTGTTGCCGTCACAGTCGTTGTCTACGCCGTCGCACAGCTCGGTGGCGGCGGGGTTGATCGCGGGATCGGCGTCGTCGCAGTCCTCCGGACCGGGTCGGTCGTCGGCGACGTAGCCACTGGGCTGGTCGCAGGCGATGGTGCTGGCGCCGGCGTCTCCGTAGCCGTCGCCATCGGTGTCGGCGTACCAGGTGCTGGCGTCGCCGGCGTCGGCCTCGTCAACGACCCCGTCGCAGTCGTCGTCGATGCCGTTGCAGGCCTCGCTGCCCGCGGGGCTGACCGCGGCGTCGCTGTCGTCACAGTCGGTGGCGTCGGCCACGTAGCCACTGGGGGCGGAGCAGGCCTCGGTGGTGCTCGACGAGTCTCCATAGCCGTCACCGTCGACGTCGGCCCAGTAGGTGTCGAGCACGCCCTCGTCCACGCTTCCGTCGCAGTCGTCGTCGATGCCGTTGCAGCTCTCGGCGGCCGCGGGGTGGACCGCGCTGTCGGTGTCGTCGCAGTCGCTCGAGTCGGCGACGGTGCCGGAGGGGGCCGAGCAGGCCTGGGTGGTGTCGCTGGCGTCGCCGTAGCCGTCGCCATCGGCGTCGGCGTACCAGGTGCTGGCATCCGCGGCGTCGTCCTCGTCGATGGTGCCGTCGCAGTCGTTGTCCACGCCGTCGCACAGCTCGGTGCCGTCGGGGTTGACCAGCGCGTCGCGGTCGTCGCAGTCTTCGCAGGCGGCCCAACCATCGCCGTCGTCGTCGGCGTAGCCGGTGGAGCCGTCGCAGTTGTAGTCGGCGGGATCGGTGCAGTCCGGCTCGCTGGCGCCCGGGTTGTAGGCGGCGTCGCTGTCATCGCAGTCGCCGCCGAGGGCGCTGTGGCCGCTGGGCTGGGTGCAGGCGGTCACGGCGGTGGCGTCGTCGCCGTAGCCGTCGCCGTCAGTGTCGGCATACCAGGTGGAGGTGCCCGTGACCGAGGGGTCGGCGTCGTCGATCAGCCCGTCGCAGTCGTTGTCCAGGGTGTCGCAGATCTCCGAGGCGTCGGGGTGGATGGCCGAGTTGGCGTCGTCGCAATCCGAAGCGTCGTCCACCCAGCCGGCGGCGGGCTCGCAGTCGAAGATGGCGCTGTCGGCGTCACCGAAGCCATCACCGTCGGCGTCGGCGTACCAGGTGGACTCGAGGCCTTCGTCGATGTCGCCGTCGCAGTCGTCGTCGATGTCGTTGCAGATCTCCGTGGCGGCGGGATTCACCGCGGCGTCGCCGTCGTCGCAGTCGCCGGCGGTGGCCGCCCAGCCAGGGCCGGGATCGCAGCTGTCGAGGGTGGTGGCGGCGTCTCCAAAGCCGTCGCCGTCGGCGTCCAGGTGCCACAGCTCGGCCAGATCCTCGTCGATCTCGCCGTCGCAGTCGTTGTCGATGCCGTCGCAGCGCTCAGGGGCCCCGGGGTGGACCTCGGGATCGCTGTCGTCGCAGTCGGTGGCGTCTTCGACGTAGCCGCTGGGGACCTCGCAGGCGTACTGGACGCTGTCCTGGTCACCGTAGCCGTCACCGTCGGCATCTGCGTGCCAGGGCCGGTCGGCGTCTTCGTCGATGTCTCCGTCGCAGTCGTTGTCCAGGCCGTCGCAGGCCTCTTCGGCCCCGGGATGGATGGAGGCGTCGTTGTCGTCGCAGTCCTCGTGTGCGTGGTAGCCATCGCCGTCGAGATCCACGAGATCGGGCCCGGTGTCGATGGTGACCTCACCAGTATCGACCTTGCCTGGGTCGTTTCGGCAGGCGACGGCGAGCAGGAGCAGGGCGGGGAGCAGGCTGCGCATGGGGGCCTCGAATGGCGGTGGTAGCGGCATCATAGCAGCGGGGGAGGCCCTCGGCTCTGGCTGGAGTCACCGCCGCCCCATCCACCTCCGGATCAACCACCGCCCGTGGATCACCACCTCCTGGCCGCCCAGCAGCACCGCGAAGCCCAGCACCACCCAGGACGCCGCGTAGACCACCATGCCCCCCACCAGGCCCAGCCACTTCAGGCCCACGAAGGCCGAGATGGCGCCCAGCAGGATCACCGCGGGCCAGCCCAGCAGGAAGTTCACCAGGAAGAGGAAC
>CAZHIK010000064.1:0-17442 GCA_964532635.1 uncultured Enterobacterales bacterium | reverse complement strand
GGGCTGCGCAGGTCGTGGGCGATCTCCGCCGCCTTGTCGTGCCGCTGGGCCACCTCGCGCATGTGCTCGGCGTTGACCGCGGCCACGGCACCGTAGGCCGCCAGGGCCCGCAGCAGCCGCGCGGCGCTCTCGAGCTCCTGGCGGGAGACCACCCGGCTGTCGACGTAGATGGCCCCCAGCCGACGTTCACCGTCGAGCAGGGGCAGGCACATGGCCGAGCGCAGATCGAGGTCCACGATGCTGGTGGCGTCGCGCAGCTCACCGCGCTCCCCCAGGTCGGCTGCCAGGATCTCGCGGCCGTCATCGATGGCCCGACGCACGACGTTGCTGGAGGGCTCACCGCCTTCGATTCCCTCGGAGAAGGCCGAGGCCACCAACCGGGGCTCCGCGTCTTCACCACGCACCAGCACGAAGGCCCGCTCGGCGTCCATCAGATCCAGCGCGGCCCGGGCGATGGAGTCGAACAGCCGATCGAGGTCCCGCTCCTGGGCCACGGCCACCGCCAGCTCGAGCAGGCGCTCCATGCGGTCCGAGCGCACCGAGGTGCCCTTGATGCTGCGCACCCGCTCCACCAGGGCGTCGGCCCTGCGGCGGAGCTCGAGGTGCCCGACCTCGTCGGCGAAGACCAGGGCGCGCGTGGCTTCGTCGAGGGCCTCGTCGCTGCGACCCACCAGCAGGTGGGCCTCGGCAATCCACAGCCGTGCCTCCGCGAGCTCACCACCGGCTCCGGCAGCCTTGAGGGGCTCGACGGCCGCCGCGGCAGCCTGGTTCAGCTCCTCGAGGCGCCCAGCGCGAGCATGGCAAAACGCCAGCAGGGCCGCCGTACGGGCCGCCTCGACCGCCGCACCCAGCTCGTCGGCCAGCTTCTGAGCGTGCTCGGCCAGGGCTGTGGCCCGAGGATCGCGGCGCAACACCGCCAGCTCCGCGCGACGGCGGGCCAGCTCGCCCTGCTCGTCGCGGTAGCCATGTTCGTTGGCCAGGCTCTCGGCCCGGCGGTACCAGCGCTGGGCCTCGCGCCAGGACCCCTGGGCCAGGTAGACGTCGCCCAGGTTGCCAGCCGCCATGGCCTCGTAGCGGGGCTCGCCCAGCTCCCGCGAGCGACTGGTGGCCCAAAGGCCGGCCTCGATAGCACGCTCCCAGCGCGCGGCCTCGCGGTAGGCCACGCAGAGGTTGGTCTGCACACGCACCAGCTCGAGGGGCACGTCCAGCCGCTCGAAGAGGATCAGCGCCTGCTCCCAGGTGGCCAGCGCGCCCGGGCGATCGCCCAGCATGTGGCGCGCTCCGCCGGTGTTGTTGAGCAGCCGCGCCCGGTCGAGGGCCGCCAGGCCGGCGTCCTCGTGGGTGGCGCGGTCCATGGCGTCCACCGCATCGCGCAGCCGGCCCGCATGCCACAGCAGGCGACCCAGCGCACCGTCGAGCAGCGCTCGCGCGGATCGGCCGCGCCCCAGATCTTCGGGCAAGCCCTCGAGGGTCCCGAGGGCCTGCTCACGCTCGCCGAGCTCGTGCTGGGCCTGGGCGAGCACCACCCGGACCTTCAGCCAACGGTCCAAGGCCCGAGGCTCGCGGGGTGGCTCCCCCTTCGCGAGGGCCTGGGCAGCCAGCACCGCGTCCTCGTGGCGGCCTGCCCTGAAGTGGATCTGAGCCTCGGCGTGCATCAGCTCCGGTGGCAGCGGCTTACCCTTCAGCACCGTGCGAGCCCTGCGCACGCAGCCCAGGGCCTTGTCGTCCTGGGAGCCGTAGTCCACGTAGAGCCGGGCCAGCTCCACCAGCACGGGCACATCCTCCGGCAGCGGCGGCCGGCGGGCCATGAACTCTTCGCCCAGGTTTTGGGCCTCGGGCGCCCGTCCCGCCGCTGCGAGAGCCCTCATCCTCGGAGCCACCAGCGACGCGTAGGAGCTGACCAACCACATCTCGTCGGCCAGGCGCGCGGCCTCGCGGCCATCGCGCACTACAGCGAACTCGAGGATCTCCGCCCCTCGGGACTCGATGCGTCGCTTGTCGCCGGCGCCCACCAGGTGCCAGCCGAGGCGCACCAGATCGGGATCGGGCGTCCGGACCATGGCCTGGACCACCCGCTTGTGGAAGCGCTCGGGATCGGCCATCCCGCGCGCCAGGCTGTTGGCCGCGACGATGCTCCGACAGCTGGCCTGGCGGGCCTCGAGACGCACCAGGCCCTTGTCGGACAGCTCGTTGAGGGCCAAGCGGACCGTCTCGTCGGGCATGGCCACCAGTGGAACCAGGGCGTCGACGGTGACGGGCACCTCGAGCAGGGCCAAGGCCCCACCCACCCGCTCTGCGGTAGCGGACAGCTCAGGCTGGTGGGTCGCAGCGAGGAGACCACCCGCCAGCAAGCCAGCCATGCGCTCCGGATCGAGGTGCCAGCGCTGAGCGCGCCAGACCAGAGCACCCCGGTCCACCGCACCCATCAGGAAGTTGACCGTGGGGCCCGGCAGCCCCTCGGCCAAGGTGTGGAGCTGCTCGGCCAGGCGCTGCCCACCCCTGATGGTGCCGAAGATACCCCTGAGCAGCTTGCGCACCGCCGCCAGCTCCAGCGGCTCGAGCAGGCACTGATCGGTGGCCCACGCGGGGGCCTGCACCCCAGCCACCGCGATGCGCACGGCGGCGTGGCGAGTGAGGGCCTGCGAGACCAGGTGGACGGAAGCGTCCTGGTCGGAGAAGTCGTCGACCAGCACCGCGAAGCCGTCTGGGCAGCGCCCCAGCATGGCCTGAGCCGCGAGGATGGCCCGACGTTCCGGATCGGGGTGCTCGGGCAGCTCCGCCGGCCCCCCGGGCAGGGTGGCGCTGTGGAGCGCTTGCTCGACGGCTGCCCAGGGACGCTCGCTGCCATCGAGCCGCACCAGGGGCAAGCCTCGGGCCTGGATCTCGATGGCCAGCTGATCGAGCAGGTGGGTGCGCCCGCTGCCGGGGGAACCAACCAGGGCCAGGTGGCCGCCGTGGCCCACCCACGAACGCACTACGTCCACCAGGATGGGGGTCATCACGCGCACCGAGCGCGCGCGCCGTCGCAGCAAGTCGAGGTTGGGGGGCGGGGCCGGCAGGCCGTGGCGTTGCAGCCGATCGGCCACCCACGCCGCGTCGGGCCGGTTGGCAGGATCGACCTGGAGCAAGCCGCGCAGCAACTCCCGGACGACAGTGCCGCCCTGCATGGGCTCGGGCGGACGGTGGGTGCGCCGGAGCAGGGCCTCGCTCCGGTCGAGCCCGGGCCACGGCAGCGCGCCGTGGATCATCTCCCACAGCACCATGCCCAGGGCGTAGCAGTCCGCTGCAGAGGACGAGGGCCGACCTTCGAGGCGCTCGGGCGCGGCATACGACAGGGTGCCTCCCCGCTCGGTGCCCGCCAGGCCGAAGTCCACCAGCTTGAGCCGGGGCTCACGGATCGACTCCACCAACACGTTGTCGGGCTTGAGGTCGCCGTGGGTCAGCCGCGCCTGGTGGATGCTCGCCAGGGCGTCGGCCAGCACCGACACTACCCCCAGGGCCACGCTCTCGGGAGCGGGGCCGGAGCGGAGGAAGTGGGTGAGCGGTCGCCCGGAGACGAACTCCATCACGATGTGGTGGCGGGGATGGGACCCACCGGCCAGGACCCCCACGATGGCGGGGTGGTGGACACGCGACAGCGCGCGCAGCTCGGCCCCGGGAGCATCGTTCAGCACCTTGACCGCTGCGAGACGACCGTTGTCGTCCTCGGCCGCCCAGGTGACACCGAAGCCGCCCCGCCCGAGCTCCCGGACGAGCTTCCAGCCGGACAGGCGCGTGCCGGCGCGCAGGTCTCTCAGGTCCACGAGGCCACTTCCATGGTCTCGTCGGCGTGCTGGTGGAAGATGGCGTGGAGATCGGACTCCTCGCGCTCGAACAGCAACACCAGCTCCGGGTCGAGCTGACTGCCAGCCGCCTGGCGCAGCTCGGCTGCCGCCTCCTCCAGGCTCAGGGACTCCTTGTAGACCCGGCGCGTGACCATGGCGTCGAACACGTCGGCGATCGCCACCAGCCTGGCCTCGCGCGGGATGTCGGCGCCAGCCCGGCCGTGGGGGTAGCCTTTGCCGTCCCAGCGCTCGTGGTGGTGTTGTGCGATGTTCACCGCGATGCGGGGCAGCCCGGCCTCGCGCAGCAGCTCGGCACCGATCAAGGTGTGGGTGCGCATCTGCTCCACCTCGTCGATCTCGAGCTTGCCGGGCTTCTTGAGGATGGCGTCGGGGATGCCCACCTTGCCGATGTCGTGCAAGCCCGCATACCGCTGCACCTGCTGCACGAACTCGTCCTCGGCGCCCCAAGCGCGGGCCAGGTGGGCGGCGTAGCCCGACACACGCTGGATGTGCTTGCCGGTGTCGGTGTCGTTGAGCGTAGAGGCGCGCTCGAGGGCGGCCACCAGTCCCAGGGTGAGGCTCTCGAGCTCGCGGGTGCGGGCCTGGAGGCTGCGCAAGGCTTCGTTGCGCTGGATCGTGACCGTGCCCAGCACGTCCACCAGGGCGGCACGACGAGCCATGGCCATCAGCCGGGCGGAGAACTCCAGCGAGTCCACGGGCTTGACCAGGAAGTCGTCGGCCCCGGCCTGCAGCAGCTGGATCTTGGTGCGCCGCAGGTCGTCGGAGGTGATGACCATGATGGGCACCCGGGAGCCCTTGCGCAGGCGCCGGAGCCGGGCCACCAGCCCGCGGCCGTCCATGCCCGGCATGTGGTAGTCGGTGACCACGATGTGGGGCTCGAGGTGGCGAAAGACCTCGAGGGCCTCGACGCCGTTGGCCGCTTCTACGGTCTTGAAGCCGGCCTGGCGTGCCAGCTCGGCCATGTGGGTGCGCTGGATGTCCTCATCATCGACGATGAGCACCAGAGGTCGAGCCATGGGTCACCAAAACCAGGGCAATGAGCAAGCAGCGATCAGCAACAGGACCGACACGATATCAGAATGGACAGTCTTCGTCCCCGGGATCTCTCAGCCTTGGCCCAAGGTTCCCCCAGAAGTTCCTCCAGGCCCGCAGCAGCCATGTGGCCAGCACCTCTGGTTCCGCTCGATCCGCTCCATCCAGGGCGCGCGACGACCCAGGTCGGCCTGCTCCTGGCGAGCAAGGTGCAGCTCGGTGAGCAAGCAGGCAGCGTGAAAGGCCGCCGCCCGGGGGCCGCTGTGTTCGCGCGGATCCCTGATCCACCTCCGGGCGCCCAACTCCAGGCGGCGCGTCAAGGGCGGGCGCCCCTGATCACCAACCACCCAGGCGTGGGTGGCGTAGTTGAGCTTGTAGGGCTCGGCACCCGAGAGGAAGTCGAAGGAGCGGTGTCCTCGCTCCCAGCTGACCTCCATGAGGCTCTCGAACAGCAATATCCCGGGAGAATAGCGCGCGAACGAGGCGTCGTAGGACGTGATCCAGGCCGTGAACGACTCGCCGTCGTCGTGGCCGATCACCACGGACAGGGGCCGTTCTCCCGCGAAGAGCACCGCGAGCTGGAGCCGCCCCTGCTCCACCAACAGGTGCACCAGCTGTCGATTGCGCCGTGACGCGAAGCGATCGGGACGCTGGTTGCGGCGAAACTGCGAGGACTTCCAGCTCAACGCCGCCTCGAGCAGGCCGTGATCGGGCTCGTGGAGCGAGACGCGGGTCGGTCCGACCTCGTCACCGAGCTTGGTCAGCTTGCGGCGATGCCGCTTGAAGGCGTTGCGGCTGCGCCCTGCGCTCTGCTTCACGAAGGCCTGGAAGCTGTCAAAACAGCGCCAGTCCACTCTCGGGGCCAGCGTGGACGCGCCGGTGGGCAAGCCGGCGTCGGACAGAGCGACCAGCCGGCTGGCGACCCGAGGAAGAAACGGCACAACTCGCGCCGTCCCGAACGGGCCATCCCCCACCGGAAGGGGCTCGACGTAGTCCGCGAGCGGTATCCGTGCCGGGGTGCCGTTGGGGTGCAGCAGGAGACGGTAGCACCGGCCCTCCACCTCGACGAAGCCAGGGCGGACACCCTCACCGGCGAACATGATCCGCGCGGCGGCGTCGAGGAACCAGGGGCTCGAGAAGAAGTTGGCCACGGCTACTCGAGGTAGGTGTACCCGTCCAAGCCCAACCGGAAGGAGCGGAGCAGCCTGCGGGATTCCTTCAGGGTGAGATCGCCACGGCGCAGAGCCTTCTCGCAGGCCAGGCGCACCCGGGTGACCAGCTCTCCCCGGTGGTAGCCCACGTAGCCCAGCACCTCGGTGACAGTGTCGCCCTCGAGGACCGCGTCGACGCTGTACCCGCCCTCGGGATCCACCGAGACGTGCACGGCGTTGGTGTCTCCGAACAGGTTGTGCAGGTCGCCCAGGATCTCCTGGTAGGCACCCACCATGAACACGCCCAGGTAGTAGGGCTCCGTGCCGATGGGGTGGAGCTCGAGCACGTCCTTGACGTCGCGCAGGTCGATGAACTTGTCGACCTTGCCGTCGCTGTCGCAGGTGATGTCGGCCAGCACTGCACGGCGGGTGGGCTTGGTCTTCAGGCGGTGGACGGGGACGATGGGGAAGAGCTGGCCCACGGCCCACAGATCCGGCGCGGACTGGAAGACAGAGAAGTTGCAGTAGTAGACATCTGCGAGGTGCCTCTCGAGGCCCTGGAGCTCCACGGGGACGTAGTCGAGCCCCCGGACCACACCCAGGATGCGGGCGAGGGCCTGCCAGAAGATGCGTTCGGCCCTGGCTCGCTGGCGCAGGTCGAGCAGGCCCAGCTCGAAGCGGGTCAGGGCTTCCTCGCGCAGCTCGAGCGCGTCGTGCCAGGCTTCCTGGAAGGTCTTGCGAGAGACGGAGTCGCGCACCTGAGCCAGGTCGTGGAACAGGTCGGATTCCTCGTCGGCGATGACGATCTTCTCGTCAGCACCCGACAGGGGCGAGGCGGCTCCCAGGACGTTGAAGACGAGCAGCGAGGAATGGGCCACCAGGGCCCGGCCGCTCTCGCTGACGATGTCGGGATGGGGCTGGTCGTGCTCGTCGCAGGCGCTCTGGATGGCGCTGACCACGTCGGCCGCGTACTCGCTGACGGTGTAGTTGACCGAGGAGGTGAAGTTCGAGCGAGAGCCGTCGTAGTCGACCCCCAGGCCACCGCCCACGTCCACGATGGTGATGGGAGCACCCAGCTTGCGCAGCTCGACGTAGAGCCGCGCTGCTTCGCGGAGCACGGACTTGAAGGCCCGGATGGCGGAGACCTGGCTACCGATGTGGAAGTGGAGCAGCTCGAGGCAGTGCAGCTTGCCTCGCCGGCGCAGCAGGTCGATGCCGTCGACGATCTCCTGGGCCGACAGCCCGAACTTGGAGCGGTCACCCGAGGATCCCTCCCAGCGACCGGCGCCGCGGGTGGAGGGCCGCATGCGCACACCGATGGTGGGCTCCATGTCCAGCCGCTCGGCCACCTCGAGCACCGCGTCGAACTCCGAGAACTTCTCGACGACCACCACGGTGCGGTGACCGAGCTTCTTGGCCAGCATGGCGGCCTCGAGGTACTCGTCGTCCTTGTAGCCGTTGCAGACGATGAGCGAACCGGGCTGCTCGAGCAGCGCCATCACCACCAGCAGCTCGGGCTTGCTGCCGGCCTCGAGGCCCATGCCCAGGGGCTCCGCGAAGCGCACCAGCTCCTCGACCAGGTTGCGCTGCTGGTTGACCTTGATGGGGTAGACCGAGTGGTAGCGGCCGGCGAACTCGTGCTCGTCGATGGCCCTCGCGAAGGCATCCCGCAGGGTGCCCACCCGTGAGCGAAGGATCCCGGGGAAGCGCAGCAGGATGGGCAGCTGGATGCCCCGCGCCTCGAGGTCCTCGACCAGCAGCTTCAGATCCATCCCCGGGGTCTGGGGGCCTGCCGGGGTGACCTCGATGTGCCCACGCCCGTTGACGCCGAAGTAGCCCGCGCCCCAGTTCTGGATGTTGTACAGCTCGGTGCTGTCCTTCACGGTCCAAGCACGCATGGGGAGGCCTCCATGGCAAGGGCCTGCACCCGGGGGTACCGGGGCGGGCCCTCTATCCCGTGCTCACGCCCCCAGGAAGCCCCCTCGAGTCGTTTTGGAGCGGGGGGGATCGGGCACCCACAGGCTGAACACCACGATGAACACCAGCGCCCCGAAGAAGGCGGGGATGAGCTCGTACAGCCCCGTGGGGGCCTTGAGCCACAGCTTCCAGACCATGGTGATGGTCGTGCCCATGATCATGCCGGCGATCACGCCCGCGCGAGAGGTCCGCTTCCAATACAGCGAGAGGATCAGGGCCGGTCCCAGCGCGGCACCCAGCCCACCCCAGGCGAACAACACCAGCCAGAACACCAGGTCCTTGGCCAGGTAGGCGAGCACCATGGCCACCAGGCCGCTGACCACCACCACCACCCGTGACAGCAACAGCTCCTGCTTGGGATCCAGGGCCTGCCCCTCCTTGACCACCTGTCCCCAGAGGTCACGCACCACGGTGCTGGCGACCACCAGCAGCTGGGAGTCCGCTGTGGAGAGGATGGCGGCGAAGACGCCTCCCACAAGCAGACCGTAGAGCACTGGGCCGAAGTGGGCCGAGGACAGGACCAGGTAGATCATCTCCGGGTCCTCGTTGGGCAGCCCCGAGACCTCGGGCACCAGCGCTCGCCCGATGAGGCCGATGGCGATGGCGCCCAGGCCCAGCACCACGTTCCAGAAGGTGCCGATGATGGCGGAGGCCGTGAGGTTGCGCTCGTCGTCGATGGACATGTAGCGCACGACGATGTGGGGCTGACCTGGCGAGCCCAGCCCGATGCCCGCGAAGCCGATCATGGCGCCCAGCCCGATGGCGGTGAAGCTCAGGTGGTCGGGCGAGGCGCGACCCAGGATGCTGGACAGATCACCCCAGCCCCCCAGCTCCACGAACGCCACCGCAGGCAGCACCAGCAGGCCCATGAGCATGATCAGGGCGCGGATCACGTCGTTGTAGGCCACGGCCACGAAGCCACCCAGCACCATGTAGACCAGGATCAGCGCACCGGAGGCCAGCAGGGAGAGCCAGAGGGGGATCTCGAGGGCGGTGGTGAGGGTCTTGGCGCCAGCGTTGAACTGGGCCGCCACGTAGGCGGTGATGAACACCATGATGATCAGGGCGCCCAGCAGGCGCAGGATGTGCTGCCGATCCGCGAAGCGCGCCTCGAAGTAGTCCAGCAGTGTGATGGAGCCCTGCTGCTGGGTCTCCCGCCGCAGGCGCTTGCCGATGGTGACGAACTGCAGCGCCTCGACCGCGATGTAGCCCACGATGGCCCATACGGCGCCCAGTCCCATCTTCCAGGCCATGCCCGACAGCCCCAGCACCAGCCATGAGGAGCGCCCCGAGCTGACGGCGCTCAGGGCGACGGTGAAGCGCCCCATGGCCCGCCCACCCAGGAAGAAGTCCCCCTGGTCCTTGGTGCGCCGCATGGCCCACAACCCCACCAGGATGGGGAAGAGCAGGGTGATGACGAAGACGGTGAAGGCGACTGGATCGCTGAGCTTGTCGTAGACGTTCATGGCCTCGAAACCTGCGAAAGCTGACGTAGGGGAGGGGTTTATCCCCTCCCGCTCCCACGATCAGCCCGAGCGGTGTCAGACCTCCACTCCGATCGTCCTCACTCCACCGCCGTGTCCTCGGGCTCCCCCACGACCGCAGCCACGGCGGCCATGGCCGGAGCCTCGGCCACCTGCGCCACCGCCCGGTACAGCCGGCCCTCGAGGCCCAGGGTGAACGCGGACAGGTCCCGGACCTCCACGGTGGCCCCCGGCAGGATGATGCCAGCGGCCAGCACGCTCTGGTCGACCAGCAAGGGAGCCTCGCACCGGCTGGTCAGGCGCGTGCTCTGGCCGGTGTACTCGAGCTCCACGCAGGCGGGCTGCCCTTGGAACTCGAACTCCAGCGATGGCTCGGCCTGGGCTGTGGAGGGAACGAGGAGGGCTGCGGCGAGGGCGAGGACCAGCGACATGGGACGGCTCCGAGGTGGCGACGCCGAAGGCTCATGCAAGGGCCGTTCCAACCCCGAAAAACCTGGTTCTTCCGCCATCCTTCCCCACAACCCCCAGCCCTCCCACCAGCGGATCGAGACATGGGGATCACGGCTACCTGGGCGGTGGGTCGAAGGTCTGGCTGGGGGGGGTTCTCATGTCGATGGGGACCGAACCGTCGCGGCGGGCGGCGTGGCCGGGGAAGGCCCAGGGCTCCAGCTCGACCGTGGTGGTGCCGGTCCAGTCGGCGGTGCGCCAGGCCCAGCAGCCAGGGGCGGTGGCGAGGGGAGGACCGAAGAGCGCGGTGAGAACGTCACGCTGGCGCGCCACGGCCTCCGCCAGGTCCAGAGGGTAGTGCTCACGGTTGAGCACGACGAGGGCCAGCCCCTGCTCGCGCAGGGTCTCCAGCTCCACCGCCTCGAAGGCCAGGGCACCAGACAGCTCCCCACTCTCCACCGCCTGCAGGCCGCTCAGGAAGCCGTTGCCGGCCACAAAGCCATCCCACTCGGGGGGGCGAACCCGGTCCACCCACAGCCCGTGGCCGTTGAGCAGGGTCTTTTCGTGGGCCAACTGGAATAGCAGAGGCTTCTGGCTCAGAGCCACCCGCGGTGACAGGGGCAGGTCGAGCAGCACCTCCCCTGGCTCATCGCTCAGGCTCTGGTAGAAACCCGGCGGCCAGGCCAGGGCGGTGCTGTGGGCCCGCAAGCCTACGCCCTGGGCAAGCAGTAGGCCCGGCACCGAAGCCACCAACAGCGCGGCGAGTCCCCAGGAAGCCCAGACGCGCCCCAGCGTGGGCAAGGCCCGCGCCGCGAGCAGACAAAGGGCGATGTTGCAGATCAGCACGTGCCGAGACGGCCACCAGAACCGGCGCAGAGGCGCAGCCAGCCCGTAGAGGATCTCGAAGGGAGACAGCCCCCCCAACGACAGCGCCGGCCCCATGGCGAGCACGAGGAACAGGGCCCAGCAGGCCAGCAGGGAGAGGTCGAGCCAGGGACGATCGCTGCGACCCAGCGCCAGCTTCACCGCCTGGACCACGGCCAGGACCACCACGGTGGCCGGCAGCGCCTGGCCCACGAAGCGACCGCCGCGCACCAGGAAGGGCAGCGCGAGGTCCATGCTGTCCCGCACGGCCTCGGGGTGGGGGAAGACGTCTTCGCCCGTGCCTGGCAGGGCCTCCCAGTGGCCCAGGTACCAGATCAGTGGCCCGGCCACCAGCAGCAGGAAGCTGCCCGCGAAGGCGGCAAGAGGCTTCCAGGGCAGCTCGCGGGGCCGACCACCGCCACGCCAGGCCCGGGCCGCAGCTCCGACAGCGAGCACAGCCCCGGCCAGCACGCCGAAGAAGCCGTGGTACCAGTACAGGGCCGAGGCCAGCGCCAGCATGGAGCCCGCCATCAGCGCCCAGCGCAGTCGGGGCTGGCGCAGCAGCCGGAGCCAGGCCCCGACGAAGAGCAGCAGCCAGATCAGATCGGCCTGGCTGAAGCGCCCCGCACCCAGCTCCCGCACCGCGTAGGGGCCGGCCCCCAGGGCCGCCGCGGCCAGCAGCGCTCCGGGCCATGGGGCCTCGGCGCCGCGCGCAGCCCAGCAGGCCGCCAGGCCGTTGCCCACCAGCACCACCAGCAGGAAGAGGTTGGCCCCGATCGGCCAGCCCAGCAGCAGGTGGAAGGGCAGGTAGAGCACCCCCTCCCCGCCGTTGCCCGCCAGGAAGGGTGCGTCGCCCACGGGCCAGTAGTAGCGGTCGTTGTGCAGCAGGCCATCGAGGCCAGCCAGCCGCTCGGCCACCCAGACCAGCAGCCACTGGTTGCCCGCGCAGTCGGGGTGCATCACGCCGCAGAGCATGCCCTGGCTCGGCTCGAGCCACACCGGCCAGGTGGCTGCCAGCGCCATGCCCAGGCAGGTGGCGAGGGCGGCGAGCCACCACCAGCGGTCGGCAACGGGGGCTCGGTCGAGCGGCTGCGTCATGGGGCTGCTCTATTCCAGGGAGCCGGCGCACGATACCATGGCGGCCGGATGACCCCTCCCCCCGCGACCCCCCGCTGGCTCTTGCCCGCCTGCATCGCCGGCCTGCTGGCCTTGGCGGCACTGCCCCTGCTGCTCACCGGAGGCGAGCCCCTGTTGGCATGGCGGGGGGCGGAGGTCTGGGGTCACGGCTGGACCTGGTGGTGGCACGGCGAGGCCCTCCCGGCCTGGCCCGCAGGCACGGATCTGGCCACCGGAACAGCCGAGTGGCCAGTCATCGATCCCCTGCCCTCGCTGCTGGGCGCGGTGCTCACCCGCCTACTGGGGATCGGCGCCGCCTGGAACACCGTCGCCCTCGGGGCCATCGCCGGGGCCTTCGCCGCGGGCTGGTGGCTGGCTCGGCGCGCAGGTGGGCACGGGCCGGTGGGGGGTGTCGTACTGGCCATGGCGCCGATCTTCACCGGCAGCCTGCTGTCGGGCCTGAGCGAGGATCTGGCCATCGGCCTGCTGGCGGTGGCCGTGGGGTTGGTGGTGATCCCCGGGGCGACGAGCTGGCGCTGGGCCGCGACGACAGGCATCCACCTGGGGCTGCTGGCCTGGTGCGGCCCCTACCTGGCCTGGCTGGGAGCGGCGACCGCCGTGGTGGCCGGGCTGGTGCACCTGATCCGCCAGCCTCGGAGCTGGGGGCGCTGGGTGCTGGCGGGCGCCATCGCTGGGCTCATGGCCCTGCCGCCGCTGCTGGCCCACGGAGCGCGGGCACTGACGGGCCAGGGGCACCGCAGCGGCGTGCAGCTGGTTCAGTCCGAGCCTCTGTGGCAGCTCAATCCATGGGGCCAGGCCGATCTGCTCTCGTTCGTTACCCCCGGTGCCGCGGCTCTGCCTGCCGACGCCGTCATCCGGATCCACCCCGGCTACCTGGGCCTGGCGGTGCTGGTGCTCGCCCTGCTGGCCGGGCGCAGCCGCTGGTGGTGGCCGCTGCTGGCCGCGCTGCTGGTGGCACCAGGAGAGCAGCTGCACCTGCTGGGGGAGAGCGCCGGCTTGCCCAACCCCTTCGCCCTGGCCCTGGACTGGCTGCCCGGGGGCGCCCGCCTGAACCACCACGCCCGCCTGCTGATGCTGGGCCAGGTGGCCCTGGCCGTCCTGGCGGCCAGGGGGGTGCGCCGGCTGGCCGCTCGACCGGGCTGGCGCCCCGGGTTGGTGGTGGGGATCGCAGGGCTTGTGGTGCTGCTGGACTACGGCCTGCTGGCGCCGGTGCCCTGGCCTCTGCCCGCCGCCAGCGCCAGGGCACCGGACTTCCTGTCCGAGCTCGACGAGCTCTCCCCCGGGATGCTGCTGTGGCTCCCCACGGGAGGGCCTGGCATCAGCCCCCAACGCCCCTTGCTCGACCAGCGGGCCCACGGGCGTGCGATGGTGCTCAACCCCAACCGTCCCGGCCCCCCAACCTGGCTGCCCAAGACCCCGCTGGGGGGCTGGCTGGCTGGGCTGGGCAGGAATGCCGATGCCCCGCCGCCCCCCGATCCAGATGTCGGACCCCTGCTCGAGCACGGCGTGACCGTGCTGGCCGTCGCCGCCCCCCTCGACGCCACCGTGGCCGCCAAGCTGGGCCCGCCACCGGTTCAGGGCGAAGACGGCGCGGCGTGGGATCTGGTGGTGGTCGCCGAGGGAGCGGATATGCTGATCGAGGAGTCAGCACCGTGATCAACGACAAACGCCTCACCGAGATCCTCGATCTGCTCCTGGCCAAGGGCTTGATTCACCAGGGCCAGAAGCAGGATGTGCTCAACCGCGGCCGCGACCAGGCCCGCCACATCCTGCTGGACAAGCGCGCCGAGCTCCGGCGTCTGCTGGGCCGGCAGCGGGTGAACTACCGGGTCCACGAGATCGAGCTGGTGGCGTCCTTCCGCTTCCACCGCTCGGATCGCCCAGACGAACTGGTGGACGAAGAGCTCATCACCCGGGTGGTGGCCGAGGCCCGCCAGATGCCCTTCGTGCACCTGGACCCCCTGTCGCTGAACTACAAGCTGGTCACCGAGACCTTCGGCGGTCCCTTCGCCGAACGCCACATGGTGATCGCCCTCGAGGACACGCCCGACCTGCTCACCCTGGCCCTGGCCGATCCGTGGGACCAGGAGCTGCTCGACAGCATCGCCCGCTTCAAGAACAAGCCGGTCTCACCGGTGGTGGCCACCAAGTCCGAGGTGCTGCAGGTCATCGTGGAGTTCCACGGCTTCCGGCGCTCCATGCGCGCGGCCGAGGAAGAGTTCCGCTCCGACCTGCCCGATCTGGGCAACCTCGAGCAGCTGTACCGCATGAAGGGGGCGGCGGAGCTGGACGCCACCGACCAGCCGGTGGTCCAGGCCGTCTGGTACCTGCTCAACTACGCCTTCGAGAACCGCGCCAGCGACATCCACATCGAACCCAAGCGCGAGGAAGCCCTGGTGCGCATGCGCATCGACGGCGTGCTCCATCGCATCCACCGCCTGCCCAAGCTGGTGCACCCGGCCATGGTGAGCCGGGTGAAGATGCTGGCGCGCATGGACATCGCCGAGCGGCGGCGCCCTCAGGACGGCCGCTTCAAGACCCACCACGGCACCGACGAGGTGGAGATGCGCGTCTCCACCGTGCCCACTGCCTTCGGCGAGAAGGTGGTGATGCGCATCTTCGATCCGGGCATCTACGTCAAGAACATCGACAGCATGGGCCTGTTCCAGCGGGAGCGCTTGCTCTTCGAGCGCATGCTCTCCACCAAGGCGGGCATGGTGCTGGTCACCGGCCCCACCGGTAGCGGTAAGACCACCACGCTGTACACCGCGTTGCACCACATCAACTCCTCCCGCATCAACATCTGCACTCTCGAGGACCCCATCGAGATCGTGCAGGAAGAGTTCAACCAGTTCCCGGTGCAGCCCAAGATCGGCTTCACCTTCGCCCACGCCTTGCGCACGGTGCTGCGCCAGGATCCCGACGTGGTGATGGTGGGTGAGATCCGCGATCCCGAGACCGCGGAGAACGCCGTCCAGGCCGCGCTCACGGGCCACCTGGTGCTCAGCACGCTCCACACCAACGACGCCGCGTCCGCGGTCACTCGCCTGTTGGACCTCGACATCTACCCCTTCCTGATCGCCTCGGTGCTCCAGGGGGTCATCGCCCAGCGCCTGGTGCGCCGCATCTGCCCCAACTGCGCTGTGGACGAGGTGCTCACCGAGGACCAGACCCTCAGCCTGCGCATCGCGGGAGCCAGGGGCCGCAAGCTGCGCGTGCGCCGAGGAGCGGGCTGCATCAAGTGTCGCGGCACCGGCTATCGCGGTCGCACGGGCGTGTTCGAGGTCCTGCCCATCACCCCGCGCATCGGCAAGCTGATCTCGGAGCGGGCACCCTCTGTCGAGATCAAGAAGGAAGCCCTCAACGACGGCATGATGACCCTGCGCGAGTACGCCATCAAGAAGATGGCCATGGGCGAGACCACCTACGACGAGGTGCTCGCCATGACCGACGAAGTGAACGTGTACGCCTGACCCCGGGTGCCCCTGCGGGGGCGCAGTATTGCCCATCCGTTGCGGCGCCCGCTAATGCTTGAACAACCCCTTGAGGTGGGAGAAGACCCCGCTCTGGTCCTTGCCGGCCAGCTGCTCGAGCTCGCCCTGGTCGAGGAGGACCGCGCCACAGTCGGGACAGATCTCGATCTCCACGCCTCGGAAGATCACCGTGTCCATGTCGGCGCCGCACTTGCCGCACTTGAGCCAGTGGAGCTGCTTGCGGGCGGCCAGGGCCTCGGCCTCTTTCCTGGACTTCAGCTCCGCGGCCATGCGGGCCTT
This sequence comes from uncultured Enterobacterales bacterium, assembly GCA_964532635.1. Taxonomy (GTDB): domain Bacteria; phylum Myxococcota_A; class UBA796; order UBA796; family JAFGLY01; genus CALDOK01. The sequence continues at coordinate 1,732 of CAZHIK010000064.1, read as the reverse complement.
CTTTTCGGCCTCGAGCTTCTCGAAGTACTTGTTCTCTTCGCTCATGATGGCTCCGTGCTCGACGTGGTCGGCTCCTGTATCTCGTCGGTCGGGTCCTCTCCCCAGCCTTCCTCCGCGGCTGTAGCCTCCACCAACACTCCGCCGCCCCCGGTGCGAGGACCGCTGTCCAGGAAGCGCAGCACCGCCAGGTAGGGCTCGAGTGCGCTGATGGAAGCCAGGGGCACCCAGCGCACACCGTCGGCGCTGACCAGGTCGCTCCCAGCGGCCTTGCGCTCGATGATCAAGCGGCGCAGACGATCCAGGTCCCGGACCTTGAACTCCCGCGTACCCCGGCGCAGTCGCAGCGGACGCCCAGCCCAGCCGCCGTCGGTGGGCTCACCGAGATCCTGCAGCGGAGGTGCGCGCTGGGAGTGGGGCTGCATTCGGGCCTCGAAGACGCCACAGGCGGGGCACTGGACCCGACCGTAGCGATCGACCTCGAGCTGCTCGAGGATCTCCTCGGCCAGATCGCGCTCCACACCGCAGGCGCTGCAGGTCAGGACCACGCGCCTACCCTCCCGTGAGCTCCTGGAGCTTGCGCTGGACCTCGGCATCGCCGGGGTAGGCCGCGTCGAACTGGCGGAGGTAGTCCACAGCGCCCGCCGCGTCGCCGAACTGGTCGGCGATGAGCCCCAGGAACTTGGTGGCCTTTTTCTGGCCGGCGCTCTGGAGAGTCTGGAACTCCGCCTGGGCACGCTCGAGCTGACCGCCGCGGTAGAGTGACTCGGCGTAGCCCCAGCGGTAGGTGCCGTTGCCGGGCTCCATCTTGACCGCCTGGCCGTAACCGGTCGCGGCCATGGACCAGTTGCCCTGGGCCGCAGCGGTGCGCGCCGCACTGGCGTGCTCGGCGGCGGTGGTGGTGGAGCCGACGGAGGGGTTCGAGGTGGAGGGACCCACCCTCGGCGTGGTCTCGGTCAGGCCGGCACAGGAGGAGGCCGGCAGCTCACCCTTGGAGCACATCTCGCGACGACGCTCGGGGGTGATGGCCTGGTAGACCTCCTGGACCTCGGGCACCGAGCCGTCGAGCTCAGGCTTGACGCCCGCTTCGCGCATCTGGGCTTCGAGCTCCTCGAGGAGCTTCTTGCGCTCTTCTTCGGGATCCTTCTGAGGCGTGGTCTCCTGGACCGTGGGGCCGACCTGGGTGGACTCGGGAGGCGGCACGGGGGTGCGCAGGAAGAACCACCACACCACCGCCAAGACGGCCATCACCGCTGCAGCGATGAGCCACAGGTTGCCGCGGCCCTTGCCGCCACCGTCCTTGCCCTTGCCCTTCTTGCCCTTGCGGCGATGGGTGCCGGTGGTGGAACCCTCGCGGCGCTTGGCGCGCATGCGGTCGCGCTGGCGTTCCTTGAGGCTCTCGAAGGGATCGACGAAGCGGTTGGGATCGGGAGCAGGGCTGCCGCCACCCGAGCCGCCGCTCGAGGCTTCGCGCCCCGGTAGGGGGCGGGTGCCGCCAGGGCCGTCCGAGGCCTTGTGGCCAGGCCGGGTGAACACGCCGGTGGAGATGTTGGAGCGCAGCGAGCCCATGCCGACGACCATGGTGGGGCCATCGTCCTCGAAGTCCTCACCGGTGTCGGCTTCTTCGTCGGTGCCGCCGGACGCCTGCTCCTCGAGCTCTTCGTAGACCTGGACGAAGTAGTCATCGAGGTCGGGGATGTCACCGAGGCGCACCCAGGTGTTGCCGTCGTGGGAG
>CAZHIK010000063.1:0-17493 GCA_964532635.1 uncultured Enterobacterales bacterium | reverse complement strand
CTGTCCTCGGGCTCCTCCGGCTCGACGGGGGGCTCGGGATTCTCGGGTTCCTCGGGCGGCTCTGGGATGGCCTCGATGAGGTCGGCCTCGCCGGGGAGCGGGAAGGTGACCGTCTTGGTTCCTTCGTCTTCGGGGGGGGAGAGCAGCGCCGTCAGCGCTTCGAGCTCCTCTGTGGTGAGCGCCTCCATTCCCAGCGGCTCGAGGGTCGCCGGATCGAAGGGGACCACACCGCTGGCGTCGAGCCAGGCACAGTTGTCGGCGTCGCAGCCGATAGCGATCAGGCCGGCGACCGCCCGCTGGGCACCTGCCCTCACGGCGTTGATGGCCGGAGCCTGCTCCTGTTGGATCTCGGGAACCACAGGGGTCTCGGTGGGGGCCGGCTTGGGGCAGCCGCTGATCAACAAGGCCAGCAGCGCGGCGCCGACCTTGGTGTGAGGCGAGGGTGTAGAGGTGGGGACCATGGGCTTGGCCTATCCGACGAGGTGCGTAGCTTCACCAGGTGGCGGCCGTAGGTTGGCCGTGCATGGAAGCCCCCGTTATCCTCCGGGGGTTGGCGTGGGGGAAGGAGAGCAGAATGCCGTCGGATCGCAAGTCGAGGTACCCCACGCCGCGCCGCAGCGGCGGTCACCGTCCGCTTGGGCGCAAGCAGCGTCCTTCGCGGAACCGGCTCAACGAGCTGCTCGAGATGGGCATCCCCCGCCGCTTGGCCCAGCAGGTCGCCGGGGGCCAGCGGGAACTCAACGAGGTCCTCCAGGAGATGGCCCGCCAGGATCGGGTGGACAAGCTCGTCGCAGCCCACGACATCCCGCGCTCTCTGGCGGTCCAGGTGGTGCTCGGCCAGGCCGATCTGGACTCCTACCTCTCCAAGCGCCGGCGCCACGCCTACCGGGCCGAGGTGGGCGGCCGCTCGGTCTTCGAGTTCGCCGCGGCGTCCGACGAGCCTTACACCTTCGCGTTGCTGGGGCGCAAGCTGAGAGCCCTGAACGTGCAGCGCTCCGACCGCTACGAGCTGCAGGTCCAGGATCCCAAGAGCGGTGAGGACGAGACCGTCCACAAGCTCACGGTCAAGCTGGCGTACAGCTCCGCAGACCGCAAAGCGGCTCGCCGGTCCATCTCCCAGGACAAGGCCTACAAGGGCGTGGTGGCCGAGCCCATCTGGCGCATCCAGGACCGCTTCCACCTGCCCGACAAGGAGATCTTCCCTTGGCTCGAGGCCGGCAAGCGCGTCTCCCTCACCACCGTCGAGGGGGATCGCCTCCAGGGTACCGTGGCCTGGTACAGCCGCTACGAGATCGCGCTCACCGTGCGTGGTGAGGCCGAGGTGGTGGTGATGCGCCACGCGCTGGCGGCCGCCGCCGCCGACTAGTTTCCGTTCATCGCGACGTCCAGGAAGTCGTCCCAGAGGGTCTCGTCGGCCCAGATGCCGCGGGTGTAGTCGTTGTCCAGCCGGCCGTAGGTGGGGGTGTAGATGGACATGCCGGTGGCGTCCCGCACGTCGTTGCCCCAGGTGTAGTTGGCCAGCACCGAGGTCCCGTAGGCCTCGCGCACCAGCTCGATGGCCTCGAGCACGGCGTCGTCGGCGTGGTTCGAGTCGTCGAGGTGATCCAGGAAGTCTCCGATGTCGTGGTCGTAGCCCCAGCCGTGCTCGAAGTCCTGGGCTCGGTTGGCGCCGTCCTCGAGCAGGTCCTCGGCGTGGCCGCTGTCCATCATGGCCTGGGCCAGCTGGTCCAGGGCGGCGGCCAGGGCGGCGGACTGGGTGAGGTCGACGACGGACTGGGTGCTGTCGTGGGTCTCGTAGAAGCGCTTGGCGATGAAGTCGCCGAGGGTGGCGGCGTCCATGGTGGGATCGTCCACCAGATCGGCCATGGCGGTGTCGTAGGCCCAGCCGTCGAGGCCCTCGGAGGCTTGGGAGGACACGTAGATCTCGGCGTAGGGCGCCGCGGCGTAGCCCACCTCCCAGGTGCCCATGAGGCAGGCGTCCATGCCCAGCAGCTCCAACGGTGCGCCGATCTCGCCTGTGACCGTGGCGAGGGCCTCGGCCAGCTCCCCTCGGGCGACCGAGATGTCGTTGCCGGTTGCGTCGTCGGACGCCACGCCCTTGGTGCCACCAGTCGCCATCAGGTCCCAGCCCCAGCCGTGGTTCCAGACCACCAGGGCGTAGCGCTCCGCGGGGAAGTTCTGGACGCCCCAGACGCCGAACTCCGCCAGGGTGTCCGGGTCGCCCGAGTCGGTGTCGCCCAGGTCCTCGAGCACGGTGGAGCCGATGGAGCGGGTGTCACTGTCTCGCTCGACGCGGTAGCGCCGGCTGCCGTGCCAGTTGCCGTCGGAGCTGTCGTAGCCGCGCGAGCGATCGAGCTGGACCAGGATGTTGACCTGGTCGGTGGAGCCCACCTCCTCCATCTCGTTGACGTCCTCGAGCCCGGCGTCCTCGAGGTTGTTGTCGGCGGCGATGTAGACCATGAAGGTCCAGTCGGCGGTGCCGGGTTCGAGGACCTCGAAGGCCGCGGTGTCGGTGTCGCTCAGGCCCGAAGACGAGGTGACCTCGAGGCTGCACTCGATGGTGGTGGGGGTGTCGAAGGACAGCTCGACGACCTCTCCGCTGGCACTGCTGCCGTCGCTGCAGGCCCAGTCGAAGGCGGTGAGCTCGTAGCCCTGGGGATCCGAAGAGCCGGAGCCGTCGAGGGAGACCGCTTGACCCACCCGCGCGCTGCTCGGACCGTTGGCTACCGCCTCGGGGGGCTCGGCGTCGGGCTCGAGGGGATCGCCGCTGTCTTCGGGCGGGTCGGTGTCGGCGGAGGGATCACCCTTGTCGTCGGGAGCGGAGACCGAAGGGGGACGACAGCCCAGGGAGATGGTCGCGGCCAGGAGAGCGAGGACTGTGGCCTGGTGCATGGCGGCCTCTCGGGCGATGGGTTGGCCCCTCGGGCGGCAGCACTATAGTCGTGCTTCGGCCCGGATGGCCACGGACCGATGTCGGTCGAGGACTTAGCATGGGAATTCTTAGCGGTGCGTTGACAGCGAGGCGCTACCGGGTCTCCGGCGAGCTGCCCCACGACTTCAGGGACAGCTTCGCAGAGGCTCTGCGAACGTACGCATTTCGCGACAAGGCCAGCCCCACCCCCGGTGAAGAGCTGGTGGGCTGGGTGGAGCTCCACAACCTGTTGGACACCGGCTTCGATGACATCAACCGCTGGCTGTACGACCACTACGCCATCTTCTCGCTGCGGGTAGACAAGCGGGTGCTGCCCGCCAAGCTGTTTCGGGCCCATCTCGAGAAGAAGGTGGAGGCCTGGTGCCTCGAGCACCAGCGCAGCAAGTGCCCCTCCTCGGTGCGGGGCGAGCTCCGGGAGCAGCTGGAACTGCAGATGCTGCAGAAGACCCTACCGCGGGTCTCGGTCTACGAGGTGTGCTGGAACGTGACCGACGGCTGGTTGTTGTTCCACAACCTGAGCGATCGGGCCAACGAGCGCTTCGTGAAGCTGTTCTTCGAGACCTTCGGGCTGCATCCCCAGCCCGAGGCGCCCCTGGACCTGGTCGGCGGTGAGCCGGCCCTGGCGGACGCTCTGCTGGCCACCGGCGGGCTCGACTACCGCCCGGAGGTGGGCTCATGAGCGAGCACGACGTGGTCTACGATGAGCCTACTCCGGTGCTGCCCCACGTCTCGGCGGAGTTCCTGCTGTGGCTGTGGTGGTCCGCTGCCCACAGCGGCTGTCGCGCCGATCTGGGACCCGAGCTGGGCCCGGTTGACTTCTGGGTGGACGACCGGCTTGCCTTCCGCACCCCCGACGAGGGCAAGGCTGCCGCGGTGATCACCGGCGAGAACCCAGCCGAGTCCCCAGAGGCCCGGGCCGCGGTGGCCGGTGGCAAGGTGCTGCGGGAGCTGCGCTTGTGCATTCGAAGGGACGAGCGGGAGTTCGCGGTCACCCTCAAGGCCCCCAGCCTGGACATGGCCCAGGTGTCGTTGCCCCAGGTTGTCGCCGGGGGTGGCGAGGAGGCCCTCTACGATCGCATGTTCCTGTACGAGGAGCTCCACAGCCTGGTCGCGGCGTTCTTCCAGCGCTTCGCGGAGGACCGCACCGGTGGCTCCTGGAGCGACCAGACCGCGTCCGCAATCCGGGCCTGGGTCGGAGAGCGCCCCCTCGGCCTGGACGGTTGACAAGGCTGTGCACCCAGCGTAAATGGCTTGGCGGTCCGGGTGCTCGCACCGGGGCTACACTGCGCGCGGTTAGCTCAGCTGGATAGAGCGTTGGTCTCCGGAACCAAAGGTCATAGGTTCGAATCCTATACCGCGCGCCATCCTTCCGACCCTCGCTCCACTCGCTCGCCAAGGGCTCGGTCATGATCCCCAGCGCCCTCCTGCTCGCCCTGCTTCTCCCCATCCAGAGCGCGGAGGCGCAAGTACCCATCGCGGATTCCGGCGCGGTGACCACCAAGGAACGCCTCGGTGGGGACTTCGGCCTGGGCGCCTGCCTGGGCACCCCCTCGGGCGTCACCGGCAAGCTGTGGCTCGGCTCCGAAAACGCGGTGCAGTTCTCCTTCGGTGGAGGCTGGGGACAGTTCAAGGACATCGCGGCCACCGCCGACTTCGTGGTGCACTTCCGTCCCATCAACGTCGAAGGTGACGACTTCTCGCTGCCGCTGTACGCCGGCGGCGGGGTCAAGACCGATGTGAACTGGTCGATCCCCGGAGGTCAGCTGCTGCTCGGTCCCCGGGTCGTGCTGGGAGGGACCGTGCTCGTGCCCACCCTGCCCGTCGATCTCTTCCTCGAGATCGCGCCCACCGTGTACGTGTACGAGTTCTTCGGCTGGTCCATGGACGGTGCGATCGGAGCCCGCTACTACTTCTAGGTCCTGCAACCGGGGGATCCCCCATGCACATCAGCCCACGCACCCACGCCGCGCTGCCGAGCCGCCGGGGGGTGTCCGCGTGAAGCTGACGTTCTGGGGTGTTCGTGGCTCGATCCCCGTCCCCGGGGCCACCACCATGGCCTACGGTGGCAACTCGTCCTGTGTGGAGATCTCCGCGCCCGGTGCACCCACCATGGTGCTCGACTGCGGCACCGGCGGTCGCAAGCTGGGCGTGGATCTGCTGGGGCGTCCGTCGCGTGAGCTCATCCTGGGCTTCACCCACTTCCACATCGACCACACCCTGGGCTTCCCTTTCTTCGCGCCCATCTACGCCCCGTCCTTCGACATCGAGGTGCTGCTACCGGGCCACGAGGTGTCCGAGGGCAAGGGGTTGCTGATGGAGTTCCTCAACGGGATCTTCCATCCGCTGCGGCTCCCCGACATCCCCGCGCCTGTTCGCTACACCTCCATGGTCCCGGGGCTGGCCCGCGACGTGGGTCCCTACCGGGTGCGCACGGTGCCCATGAACCACCCGGGCGGTGCGTGCGGCTATCGGATCGAGCACGGTGGCCATGCCATCGGCTACTTCACCGACACGGCTCCCTTCGCCAAGCCCGATGAGGGCGTGGCCTGCGGGCTTCCGCCCACGCCGGCCGAGGAGCGCATCATCACCGCCATGCGCGGACTGGATGTGCTCGTCTTCGACACCATGTTCACCCGGGAGGCGTACCTCGAGCGCATGGGGTGGGGTCACTCCTACCCCGAGTACGCCGTCGCGCTGGCGCGAGCCGCCGGCGTCCCCTTGCTCTACCTGTTCCACCACGCACCCGAGGCCACCGACGAGCGGTTGGATGCCTTGGCCGAGCGGTGGGCGGGGAGCACGGAGCCCGTGGTCCGCCTGGCTCGAGAAGGAGGCGGCGTGGACCTCGAGGGGTGAGCTCGTGGATTGACGAGAGCATGATCCTCAGCGAGTTGACCGGCGCCTTGCTGCTGCTGGCTATCGCCTGGATTCTCGTGCTCAAGAACCAGCTGTGGCAGCACTGGCTACGGCGACGCTACCAGCCCACCTTGGAGCAGGTGGCGAGCGCGCTGGGCCTGCAGGAGCGTCGCGGCTGGCGTGCCCGGCTGGAGGCCCGAGGGCGCCGAGGCGACGCCAAGCTGTTGGTGCAGTGGCGAGCGGGCGTGGGCCCCCACAAGGTCCTGGTGCGGGCCAAGCGCGGCTTCCGCCGCCGTACCTGGGTCGGGGCCCCCGACACCCCGGTCGAGCAGCTGGTGGCCCATGCCGAGCGCCTGGGCAACAAGCTGGGCGGCTAGCGCTCTACACGCTCGCGACCTCGAGCTCCCGGGCGGTGTCCCGCCGGGCCGCCTCGGCGGTGGCGTGTGCTCGCAGGCGCTGCAGGACCTGGTCGATGCCCTCGGGGGCCGGGCCGCCGGTGCCACGGCGGCTGAAGGCCAGCCCTGCGCGGGCTTCGGCCAGGGTAGCCAGGGCGTAGTCCACCAGGCTCTCTGTGCGCTGGCGCTCGAGCGCCAGGGCGTCCCGGTGCTGCTCCATGCGCTCGAGGTGGCGCAGGGTGGCCTGACGTCGGTCCCGGGTGTAGGCGTCGTCGGTGGCGTAGACGGCCTTTCGAGCTGCTTCCACGCGCTCGCCGATGTCCTCCTCGGACAGCAGGCCGAGCTCGGAGTCCTGGTCTTGCAGGCCCAGTGAGAGCCGGTAGACCCAGGCCGCCACCTCGCCCAGACCATCGCGGGTCTCGCGGTCGGGGGCCATGCCGCGCACCACCCGGTCGTGCTCCCAGGCCTGCAGGCAGGGCTCCTGGTACTGGGGAGCGAGGGTGGAGCGGATGCGGCGAGGGGAGGGGATGCGGGCGATGGGGCGCCAGTCCACGGCCATCACCACCAGCAGCAGGGCCGTGAGCCCCGAGGCCACCAGGGTGGTGAGGGGCAGGGCCAGGCCGGCGGGCAGCAGCGCGCTGATGTGCAGCTGGGCGAGCAGGCCCAGGGGCAGCAGCGTAGCGCCCGCCAGGGCGGTGTTGAGCAAGCGCCAGGGCTGTCGCCGGCCCAGGGACAGGAAACCCGCGGCCAGGCCGCCCACCAGTCCGGCGGCGGACCATCCTGGCAGGCCCATGGCCAGGGCGGCGGCCACGGTGATGGTGGTGGCGGGGACCACCACCAGGGCGAAGGGCAGGTGCTTGGGCCGGGTGCTGCAGGCGGCGATGCCCACGGCGATGGCTGGAGCGAAGGCGCTCTCGGCCATCCCGACCGCAGCCAGGCCGAGCAGGACGGCTGTCTGCCACAAGGTCCAGGTGATCACCCGCCGCGGCAGGGTGGGGATCTCCACAGAAGCCAGGGCGAAGCGGCCTTGGCGGGTCAGGGCCTCAGAGCGCGTACTCACGGGAGACCTCCTTCTGGGACTTCACGGCGCGGAGGCCCTCCTCGCTGGAGGGGCTGGCGGCCTGGTAGGCGGGCATGGCGGACATGTAGTCGAGCTCGTCGTCCATCAGCTCGGGCGCTGCCAGTTCCTCGGAGGCCTTGCGCAGCAGCGCGCTGGTGCGGATCAACGCGGCCTTGGCCTCGTCGCGCTTGTTGGACTGGAAGGCGCGGGCGGCCTGGTCCGCCATGGCCGCGGCCTGGGCGCGGGCGGCCTTGACGGCGGTGGTGTGGTCCAGGCTGGCCTGGGCACGGACCGGGTTGCGGGTGACCGCGGCGTCCAGGGCGATGGCGCGGTGGATGTCCAGATCGAGATCGAGATCCTGGTAGTCGAGGGTCACGTCCGCCAGCTGCAGGGTGCCCGCGGTGGTGGCGGGGTGGTCCAGCCGGACCACGATCTTGCGCTCCTGGCCGGCGTAGATGTCGCCGAGGTAGACGCGCCAGCCGTTGGCGTCCGTCGTGTCGGTGTAGCCGTAGGTGTCCACCACCGAGACCCCGGGGGGCAGGTCCATGCGGACGGTGACGTCCCGGGCCACGGTGCGGGTCATGGCGTCCAGCTCCTCGCCAAAGATCTGGGCAAGCTGCGGGGCCTGGTCCACGAAGTGGTAGGAGCCTCCGCCAGCGTCCGACATGGAGGCCAGCAGGTCTTCGTTGAAGTCCAGGCCCAGGCCGATGGTGGAGGTGCTGACGTCGGCCACGGAGGCCTGGCGCGTCAGGCTGGTGAGGCTGCCCGCATCCGAGATCCCCACGTTGGCGTGGCCGTCGGACAGCACCAACAGGCGGCGCACGTAGCCCTGGTCCCCGGAGCGCAGCTGCTCGAGGCCGGTGGTGATGCCGTCGTACATGTTGGTGCCGCCGCCCTCCTGCACCCGGTCGATGGTGCTGAGGATGCTGCTCTTGTCGCCGATCTCCTGGGAGGGCAGCAGCACGCGGGCGCGGTCGCTGAAGGTCACCAGGCTGAAGCGGTCGCCAGGGCGCAGGGAGCCTACCAGCTCTCGGGCCGCCAGGCGGGCGTAGTCGATCTTGTGCCAGCCGCTCATGGAGCCGGAGGTGTCCATCACCACGGCCACGTCCACCGGCATTCGCCGGCCGGCCTCGGGCTCGGGGGCCGTGACGGTGATGACCAGGTACCGATCCTCGTCGCTGCCAGCCAGCAGGGTGCTCTGATCCAGCCGTGCCGTGAACTCCAGGCTGCCGGTGGGGCCCTGGGGAACAGGGGGTGTGACCGCGATCGGCGTCACTGGGGCTGGGTCGGGGTTGGGGGTGGGGCCCACGGACAGGGCCGCGTGCAGGTTGGGGACGAGCAGAGCGACCAGTGCCGCCGCGCCGCCCAGGCTGATGGTGAGCAAGCTCCGTCGCATGTTTGACCTCCTGAAAGCGCTGGGACAACGCGCGCGCGCTCGGGTTCCTTACACTCCACGTGCGAAGGACCATCCGTGTTCACGCTGGAAGGCTGGAGAGGGTGCTATCCTCGGTCCCCGATGCGCCCTCTGCCCGCCATGTCATTGCTCGCCTGCCTGTCTCTGGGCTGCGGTGTGCACAGCCCACGCAAGGTCCAGAAGCTGGCCCACCAGGCCGAGGTGGATCCCCGGAAGCTCGACCGCCTGATCCGGGGGCTCGAGGCTCGGGACGAGGCCACCTGGCAGGAGGCCTACGGGGTGCTCGTGGAGATGGGGCTGCCCGCTGCGGGGGCGCTGCAGGACGCGGTGCTGCGCCGCAGCTCCGCTGCCGGTCGCTGCATCCTCGCCCTGGGTGAGATGGGTGAGCCGGCCAACTTCCCGTTCATGAACGACGCACTGGCGATCCCCGAGCTGCGCCCCTACGCCCAGGAGGCCTTCGTCATCGCCGAGGATCTGCTGGTGGAGCGCATGGCCGAGGAGCGTCAGCTGGGCCTCTGCGATGCCTACATCGAGTGGTACCCCGAGGGGGGCCAGCGCCAGCAGGCCCTGCTGCTGCGCCACGACCTGTTGGCGGAGGAGGCCTGGTTGCGCATCAGCCGCAAGCCCAGCGTGGGTGAGCTGCGGGCCTTCCTGGACCGCTACGGTGACACCCCCACGGGTCGTCGCGCCCGGCAGGAGCTGGTGAACACGCTGCTGGTCGAGGCTGGCCGAGAGCTGGGGCGCAGGCGCCTGGACGAGTCCCTGGAGCTGGTGCTGCAAGCCCGGGAGCTGGACAGCGGGGCTGAGGTCGACGCCATGGAAGCGGCTGTGCGCCGTGCTCGCGGCGAGGAGGCGCTGGACGCGCTGCGCATGGACAGCGCGGTGAGGGAGCTGGAGCAGGCCCTGGCCCTGAGCCGCGATCCGGAGCTGCGCTCCCTGCTGGGCCGCGCCCACCTCGAGCGCGCGCGACGCAGCTTCCTGCTGGGCAAGCCCGCGGCGGCCATGCGTGACCTGCAGCAGGCCGAGCGCATGGAACCGGCCACCCGGGGCTCTGTCGCGCAGCTGCGGGGTCAGTGGGTCGAGCAGCTCTTCGAGCAGCTCGTGGGCGCCTACGAGCCCCCCGAGGGGGTCGTGGAGGCGCTGGTGCTGGCGGGGCTTCCCGCCCAGGATCGGCTCGAAGACGTGCTCCACGAGGCCTTGACCTTGGGGGATCCGGTGCCCCTCGAGCGCTCCATCGACGCCGCGGTGACCCTGCGAAGCACCGACGGCGGTCAGGCCGCGCGCTGGTGTACGCGCATCGTGGAGCAGGCCCTGAGCGACGCGGAGGGAGACGCCCAGCTGCTGCTGGCACACCCTCCTGCACAGCAGCAGCTGTTCGAGCCCGACAACTTCGTCTCTCCCGAGTACGCCCGCATCGTGGACGGCGCAGCCCAGGTGCTGCGTCGCTATGTGGCCGTGGTGGGCGCCGCCCACTACCACCAGCTGCGCCTGGGGCCGGTGCGGGGTCCGCTGCCGGCCTCCCCACCCATGCTCGAGACCGAAGTGGCCGAGTTGTTCGCTGGGGGCCACGACGGCCGCGACGCCCTGGGCCTGCCGCCGCTGACCCGGGCCCAGCTGATGCTCTACCAGGTCAACCGCATCAACCGCCTCCACGGCGCGCTGCGGGAGCACATGGCCTCGGTGGTGGCCGCGGTGCTCGAGGGCGCGGTGGTGCCCTTCCAGCTGCCCGAGTGGGTGCGGGTGCTGGGGGAGGCGGACCTGCGTGGCCAGGGCTTGGCCCAGCGAACCCGGCTACGGGATGGCACCGCCGTGCGGGTGCTGGCCTCCCGTGATGGGAACCGCTTGAAGGTCACGCTGGTGGTGCTCGAGCCCGAGGTGCTGGGGCCCATCCAGGCCGTGCCTGGTAACTGGATCGGGGACGCCCTGGGGGTGGTCTTCGCCCTGGCTCGTCCAGCGATGGCTGCGGATCCGGACTTGTCGCGTATCGAGGTGGTCCTGGGCCTGGCGGACGGCCCGGCGGCAACCGCGGTGGTGGAGCCGCTGCTCGAGCTGGGCTTCAGCCGACGCTCCGTGGCTCGCATCGACTGGGAGGTGGTCCAGGAGGAGCGACCCTACGGGCGGGACCACCTCGTGCTGATCCCGGACCACAAGCTGCGCTGAAACGAATATCGGCTGGAACGGATCTTGCTTCCGCGTGAGGGGTCCGCTTCGACCCGGTGGCCCAGCGGCTGGCGAGCCGGGCCCGACGTGTCTAGACTGCTCGCAACGAGGTTCGCGCCATGACCGATCGCAAGCCCCCCGGATTCCCCGTCGACTCCGCCGACTGCACCCTCATGGAGCAGGCCTTCGATCTGCTCCCCAGCGGCGTGTTCTTCATCGACGATGGCTGCAGGATCACCCACTGGAACCGGCAGATGACCGACATCACCGGCTACTCGCTGCCCGAAGTGGTGGGCAAGCACTGCTCGGTCCTCGAGGGGGACAAGTGTTTTGCGCGGCCCGCCAGCTCCGAGGAGCCCCGCTCTCAGGCGTGCGCCCTCTTCAAGGCCTGCGCCATCAGCGGAAAGCGGTGCAAGATTCGGCGCAAGGACGGAACCTGGGTCAACGTGGTCAAGAACGCCCGGTTGTTCTATGACGAGAAGGGCAACGTCACCGGCGGCGCCGAGACCGTCACCGACGTCACCCAGGTGATGGGCCTCGAGGAGGAGCTGCATCGGCTCCGGCGGGTCAGCTCCGAGCGGGCCGGAGCGGCGGACTTCCACGGCTACATCGGTCGTCACTCCAGCATGCAGCGACTCTATGACCTGCTGGCCACCGCCGGTCCCGCGGACAGCGCGGTGCTCATCCAGGGCGAGACCGGCTCCGGCAAGGGCGTCGCTGCCCGTGCGATCCATGAGATGAGCACGCGCCGGGACAAGGCCTTTGTTCGCGTCAGCTGCACGGCGCTGTCCGAGAGCCTGCTCGAGAGCGAGCTGTTCGGCCACGTGCGAGGCGCCTTCACGGGGGCGGTTGCAGGTCGAATCGGCCGCTTCGAGGCGGCGGATGGAGGCACGCTCTTCCTGGATGAGATCGGGGATGTGTCCCCCCGGGTGCAGACCAAGCTGCTGCGGGTGCTCGAGGAGCTGGCCTTCGAGCGGGTGGGCAGCAATCGCTCCATCCAGGTGGATGTGCGGGTGGTGGCCGCCACCCACCGTGACCTGCAGGCCATGTGCGACGATGGCAGCTTCCGCCCGGATCTCTACTTCCGCCTTGCCGTGATCCCCATCCGTATTCCGCCCCTCCGGGAGCGGCTCGAGGACATCCCCCTGCTGGTGGAGCACTTCCTGCAGCTCATCGCCTCGCGCATGGACATCCGCAACCGGGGCATCGACGCGGGGGCCATGGACAAGCTCATGCGCTACGACTGGCCGGGGAACGTGCGAGAGCTGCTCCACGCCCTCGAGTATGCCGTGGTCATCAGTGGTTCAGGGCCGATATCGAGCCAGCATCTGCCCCCAATGGTTCAGGCGGCCGTGCTGTCGGAGCGAGGCCAGCGGGTCCGCGCAGCCAAGCCGCGCAGCGCTCCCAGGCCGGCTCGTCGCTCCCGGCGCGGTCGCTCCAAGCCCAGTCGGGACCAGGTCATCGAAGCCCTCGAGCATGCCAACGGTGTGCGCACTCGGGCCGCTGAGGCCCTCGGCGTCAGCCGCATGACCCTGTGGAAGTGGATGCGTGAGCTCGAGATCGAGTGGCCACCGTCAACAAATGCGTAAACCCGTATGCGTTACGTAAAGTTGACGGTGTAACTATACGTGTAACTTTACATGTTGACGTGACGCCATGAGGTGACAGCTCCTGGCGGAACCGTCCAACGCCGAAAACGGGGACGTGGACAGCAAGCGAGGATTGGCACGGGTCTTGCCTCCAGGGAAGTCTCACCAGCCCCGGCTCACGCCATGATGACCCCCGGTGTCTTCGTCGCCCTGTTTTTGGCCGCTTGCGGTGGCCCTGTGGGGATTGTGCGGGGCGACCTCCAGGATGAGACGGGGCTGGTTCTTCCTTCTGGACGGGCCACGCTGGCCGGCCGTGTGCTGGACGTGCAGGGCAACGGTATTGCTGGAGCGATCCTGCTCACCGAGCCCCGGGGCTTCGAGGCCCTGGCGGACAGCAAGGGGGCCTACACCTTCCCCTGGCTGCCCGCCGGGGAGTTCACCGTCGTCGCCACGCGGAACGGTTGGGAGCCCGAGCGCTCCGGGCTGCTGGTCCTCGAGGAGGGGGACGCCCAGCTGCTGGATCTCGTCCTCGACGAGGAGGCGGCCGAGGGCGTGCTCACCGTCACCGTCACCGATCCGGTGGGGAACCCGGTGGCCGGTGCCATCGTGACCGTCTCGGACGGTAGCGAGGGCGTGGCCGACGAGGACGGCACCGCGGTGTTGGAGGGAGTGGTCGGTGATGACCTCGAGGTCCAGGTGGTGGACGCCGACGGCGACCTCTTCCCCAGCCACCTCGAGGGCGTGAACATCGCCGCAGGCGGCGGCCTGCAGTGGAGCCCGCAGCTGTCGGGCCGCTCCGACGGTGACGTGGACAGCTTCGGCCAGGAGTGGTGCGTGCTGTGCCACCAGGAGGTGGTCGAGGCCTTCGCCGAGACTCCCCACGGCCGCGCGTTCGTGCGGGAGCCCAGCGATGCACTGCAGGACGTGCTGGTCAGCGGGATGATCCTGGACATCGCGGGGGCCACCGTGGAGCTGTGGTCCGAGGCCGAGACGGTCCACTTCCTGCTGGAAGACGCCGACGGCGAGCTGTTGGAGCTCGAGGTGGTGGGCTTCCTGGGCGAGACCGACAGCCAGACCGTGCCAGTGGTGGCCATGGGCGAGCAGCGCTACCCCCTGCCGGTGGCCTGGTACGCTGGCCGCGGGGATCGTGAGGGGCACCCCTGCAGTGAGGCCGGGCTGCTGGCGTTCGAGCCCTGGCGCTGGCTGGACGACGAAGGCCGGTTGGTGTTCGGGGGCGAGGCTCCCGACGCGACCTCCAGCGCCGAGTCGCAGTGCCTGCCCTGCCACGTCAGCGGCTTCACCGTCAGCCAGCGCGAGGACGGCGGCGTGGACCTGCTGGTGGACGAAGAGGCGGGCTGGCAGGACGATGGCGTGGGCTGCGAGCGCTGCCACGGTGCTGGCGAGAGCCACCTGTACTCCATGAGCCCTGCGGATGTCGTCCAGCCACAGCTGCTGGATGTGGAGCGTGCCAACGAGCTGTGTGGTAGCTGTCACGCTCGGACCGAGGGGCTGGACAGCGGGCTGCCCCACCCCTTCGGTGAGGAGCGTCCCTTCCAGCCTGGCGAGGAGCTGGAGGGCAGTGCCGCCTCCTCGGCCGAGTACTGGCCATCCGGGGCTGCGGTCCTGGGTCGGATGCAGCTGGACGAGCTGGCGGATGCCGCCCACGGCCCCGATGGTGCAGGCCTGCGCTGCGTCGACTGCCACGCGGTCCACGGTCAGCACGGTCAGCTGCGCGCGTCGTTGCTGCGGCTCGATGTCGAGGACAACGCCCTGTGCGAAGCCTGCCACATGGACAGCGAGTTCAGCGGGGACAGCTGGACCGCCCTCGAGCACATGGGGCACCGCTTCTACGATCCCGACGGCACCCAGGAGGCCGCACGCTGCACCCTGTGCCACATGCCGGCGACGGCGTCGGATGCCCACTGGTGTGACGAGACCGGCTCGGGCTCCCTGTCCTCCCATCGCTTCGAGGCGCTGTCGCCCCAGCACACGGTGGACGTGTTCGCCGACCTGGGCCTCGAGCAGGTGGTGGTTGGGGAGGTCCCGGCCCACGCCTGTGGTGACTGCCACGCCTGGAACGCCTGGTACTTCGACTCCCTGGGATTGAGCTTCCGGGGCCCTGCGGGAGAGCCCAGCGAGCTGGCGACCCACGAGGCCTTCCAGGCCTCCTACGAGGAGCTGTACCCATGAGCCGCGCGCTGCTCCTGCTGGTCCTTTGCGGCTGCGGTCGCGTGTCCGACTGGGGAACGCCCTGGCGGTCGGACGCCATGCTGCCCCATCCCGACGGCTGGGAGGCGGCGGCGGGCCATGGGACCGTCTGGCTCGAGCGCGGCGCGGCCAGCTGCGTGGAGTGCCACGAAGTCGAGGCCGGCTCCAGCTTCTGCGGCGAATGTCACGACAGCTATCCCCATCGCGATGACTGGCTCGAGGGAAGCCAGCACGGTGAAGGTACCTACGGCAAGGGCGGGAAGCTGCGACCCTGCCAAGACTGCCACGAGGCCGACGGGAGCGCCGCAGCGCGGCTGCCCTGCACGGGTTGCCACGCCAGCTATCCCCACGAGGAAGGCTGGGAGCAGGCCGGCGAGCACGGTGCGTGGCTGCTGGAGCGAGGCGCGCTGAAGGTGGCCTGCACCCCCTGCCACGGCGAGGAGTTGGACGGTGGGAACGTGAGCGAGGCCTGCGCCAGCTGCCACCCCAGCTACCCTCACCCCGACGCGTGGGGCGAGGGCGAGCAGCACGGCCGCTTCGACACCGCCGGGCGCGAGGCCCTCGCCATGTCCGGCTGCCAGCGCTGTCACGGCGTTGCCGAGGGTGGCCTGGCGGGCACCAGCTGCGCCCGCTGCCACGCCAGCTATCCCCACGGCCCGGGCTGGCAGCGCGGCCATGTCCGCGCCACAGGGCAGCTCGGCGAGGGGACCTGCACCGCCTGCCACCAGGCCGGTGACGGCCCTGCCGCCCTGCCCGCCAGCTGCGCACCCACCTGCCATGGGGGTGAGCAGTGAGCCCCCTGTTCTTCTTCGGCATCGTCGCGGCTGCCCAAGCCACCGAGCGGGTGGACTGGCGCCTGTGGTCCTGGTCCGGTGTGGAGGCGAGGCCCGACTACACCGGCGAGACGGAGCTGCGGGCCGAGCAGCAGCTGGGCCTGTTCCTTCACGGCCAGCAGGGCTGGTGGGTGGACGCGGTGGGTTCGGTGCACGATCCCGAACCTCGAGCCACCCTGAGCGGAGACCTCTACCGCCTGGCCCTGGGCCTGGAGCGAGCCGCCTGGTCAGCCTCGGCCGGCCGCATCGTGGTGGGAGGGGAGCGCGGCTTCCTGCGCCTGGACGGTGCGATGCTGGACGCGGGCCTGCCCGGCCCTCTCGCCTTGCGGGCCTGGGGTGGGAGAGTCTGGCACGCCGAGACCTGGGAGACCCAGGACTCGAGCCTGCTGGGCGGTGAGCTTCGGGTGGAGCCCGGTGGCTTCGCCAGCGGTGGAGCCGGCTGGGAAGGCCGCCTGGACGACGGCGCTCTGGTGCACCGGCTGCACGCCTTCGCGCGGGCGCGGAGCGTCGAGGGGGCCTGGGCCTCCGTCATCCTCGAGGCGGCGCCCCTCGAGGAGCCCAACGAAGGCTCCGCGATGCCCGCCCGCTTGGCTCTGGCCGGCTGTACTCATGTGGGTCGGCAGCTGGACCTCGGCGGCGACCTGCGCTGGGAGGGGCTCGATCCCGCGGTGGAGGCCGAGGCCCTGCGCTCCCCCATGGACTGGCTGGCTGGGCCCGGCTACCTCGCCGGCGAGGCCCGCACCCGGCTTCGTCTGGATTCGCTGACCCTGTACGCCTACGGCGGCCCCAGTGTGCGCGTCGGCCAGGAGATGCCCCTGGGTGGCAGCGCTCGCGCCGGAGCTTCACTCGCGCTGAGCGACCAGATCACCGTGGGCATCGCGAGCGTCGGAGCCCACGCTTCACCCTCCTGGCTGTTGGGGGGGGTGGCCGAGACCCGCTGGACCCCAGTGGAGCGCACCTCGCTGCGGGCCGAGGCGGGTTGGTTCCGCTTCGCTCCCCAGACCGGCCCCCACGCCAACGTCTGGGAAGCGCGCCTGGCGGCGGACACCCCGCTGATGAAGCGGGAGATCTCGGATCTGGCGCTGTCGGCCGAGCTGGTGGCGGGCGCCGACCGACTGTTGGATCCCTGGGTCCGGGCTGGCCTGGCCCTGCGGGGCACTGTGGGCCGTGGGAGGACGCCGTGAGGAGGCTCGCACCTCTGCTGCTGCTCGGCCTCGTGGCCGGCCTGGCCACCGCCCAGGAGGAGGAGCCCCCCGCCCTGTGGGAGCCGCTGCCCTTCGAGCACATCGAGCACCGCAAGGTCTTCCGCGCCACCGGCGTGAGCTGCGTGGACTGCCACCCGGTGGGCATGGTCACCCGATCAGGGGTGCAGGAACTGCCAGCGCCCCTGGGCTCCTGCCACGGCTGCCACCGCGGGGAGTTCCCGGGTGCCCCCCGGGGAGCCAGCTCCGCCTGTGCCCGCTGTCACTCGGATCTGCAGGACCTGATGCCCCCCACCCACAGCGGGGACTGGCGTCACCTGCATGCTCCCGAGGCCCGGGCCTCGGACGCCGTCTGCGCGGACTGTCACGAGGCCTCGAGCTGCTTCGAGTGCCACGACGATCGAGGCCCGATGGCGGTGAATCCCCACGGTCCTGGCTTCCGGGTCACCCACGGCGTGGAGGCGAGGTTGGACCCGCGCTCCTGCGCCACCTGCCACGACGGTGGCTCCTGTCTCGCCTGCCACAGCTCGGGAGGCTTGCCATGGTGACGGGGTTCTCGCAGCGCTTGGCGGCTTCGTCGCGTGCCTCCGTGGCCGGTGTAGGGGCGGGGTTCATCCCCGCCCGCGCACGGCTCGAGGTCTCGGGCGGGGGTCAACCCCGCCCCTACATTGGGCTTGTCTTCGTCTTGATGGCGGCCTGTGCGCCCTCCATCTGCGATCAGGGCTCCATGCTCGACAGCGAGCTGGGCCTGGAGCTGACCGAGGACGAGCACCCCGAGGGCTGGGGCCACCCGGAGTGCTTCGCCTGCCACAGCGCCGCCGCGCTGCACAAGGAAGGCTGCACCCCC